>JAYRVK010000460.1:0-3472 GCA_041918555.1 Sandaracinaceae bacterium | reverse complement strand
GCGGTCGGCGGGCCCTCGTAGAACACGAAGCGCGGCCGCTCACGGGCGAGCTCGACCGAGCGCTCGAAGATCCGCGCGTCGCGCCAGTACGCGAGGAGCTCCTCTTCGAGCGCCGGGAAGTCGACCTTGGGGGACTCGGGATCGAACGGCATGGCGCGGTTCTTACCACGCGCGGCGCTCGGGGAAACGGACCCTACTCTTCCTCGGGGCTCGCGCGCGCCGGCTCGGGCGCGGGCGCTTCGGGCTCGACGAACGGGCGCGCGAGCTTGGCCTTCGCCTCGCGCTGCCAGCGCAGGTAGAAGACGCTCATCCCGGCGAGGATCGCGAGGCCGATCCACTGCGAGGTCGAGACCCCGAGGAGCGCGCCGCGATCGTCGGCGCGGAACGCCTCGAGCACGACGCGCGCGAGCGCGTAGAGGCCCATCGAGACCGCGAAGACCTGCCCGTCGAAGCGCTTGCGCGGATGGAGCCAGAGCGTGCAGAACGCGCTCACCGAGAGGCACGCGAGCGCCTCCCAGAGCTGCATGGGGAGCACGGGCAGCGACTCGTAGCCGGGGCTCGTGAGCAGCCCCTCGCGGAAGTGCGCCTCGCTCGCGGGGGACCACGCGGGGAAGCTCACCGCGGTCCAGTGATCGCTCGTCTCGCCGAAGCAGCAGCCGCCGAACCAGCAGCCGAGCCGGCCGAAGAACACGCCGAGCGGGATCGCCATCCCGGTGAGGTCCATCCCCTTGAGGACGGGGAAGCCCTCCTTCCAGAGGAAGTGGATCCCGTACGCGCCCGCGCCGATCAGCCCGCCGTACCACACGAGGCCGCCGTTCCAGAACTTCGCCCACGCGAAGCAGTCGCCCTCGGCGGGGCGGCACACGCGCTCGACCGCGCTCCACACGCCCTCGACCTGCGTGCACTGGCCCTCGGTGATCTCCCAGGTCACCAGGCTCGGATCCGTGCAGAGGTGGACGTAGTCCCAGAACGAGCCGTCGACGAAGACGTGGAGGATGCGCGCGCCGGCGACGCCCGCGATCAGCACGCCCAGGCCGAGGTCGATCATCACGTCGTGATCGAAGCCGGAGCGCTTCGCCCACACGACGCCCAGGCCGATGGCGACCGCGAAGCCGGTGACCAGCATCGCGAAGTAGGCGGGGATCGGCTCCCCGAAGACCTCCCCGAACTGCGGGATCACGCGTCGTCCGCTTCCTCGGGCGCGGCGGCCGGCGCCGCGGCCTCGGGCTCCGCCTTCGGAGCGCGCCTCTTCGCCTTGCCGCTCTTCGAGACCCGCGCGCGCCTGGGCTCGGCCTCGTCCGCCTCCGCCGTCTTCTCCCCGGCGCCCTGCGCCTTCTTCGCCGCGGCCTCGCGCTTGAGGCGCCGCTCCTCGACGATGCCGTCGAGGATGAGGAGCGCGACGCCGATCGTGATCGTGATGTCGGCGACGTTGAAGGTCGGGTACTCGAACCGATCGAAGTGCCACCACAAGAGATCGAACGGCTCGTCGTAGTGCACGCGGATGAAGTCGACGACGTAGCCGAGGCGCACGCGATCGGCGAGGTTGCCGACCGCGCCGCTCACGACGAGGGGCACCGACCAGGCGAAGAGATCGCCGCCTTTCCCTTGGATGAAGAAGAGAAACAGGAACACCGCGGCCGCGATGGCGGCCACGCCGAAGACCGAGCGCCGGATCCAGCTCGGCGAGTCGTTGAGCAGACCGAACGCGGCCCCGCAGTTCTCCGCGTAGCTGAGCTCGAGCAGGCCGTCGACGAGCACCGTGCTCTCCGCGCGCAGGCGCTGGTTGCGCCCCGACTCGGCGCAGACCTCCGGTGGCGTGCCGGGGTGCTCGACCGAGAGCGCCTCGCTGGCCCAGTGCTTGGTCCCGAGGTCGAGGGCCAACAGCGCGACGGTGGCCGTCGCGGCGATGATCAAGGCGCGCTTGGAACGCTTCACGTGCTGCCTCGCTCCGCGGACGGAGCGCGCTCGTCGGCGTGTCCGTTGCGGCGAAAGAGATCGAGGACGAGGAGCCCGAGGCCGCCGACGATGAACGCGTCGGCCACGTTGAACGTCGCCCAGTCGAAGACGTCGCGGTAGTGGAGGTGCGCGAAGTCGATGACCTCGCCCCAGAGCACGCGATCGACGAGGTTGCCGAGCGCGCCCGCGAGGAGGAGCGCGAGCGCGACGCGGTAGGCGCGCTGGGTCGCGTCCGCCTTCGCGAACAACCGCAGGATCAGCGCCGACGCGGCGGTGCTCGCCACGACGAAGAACGCGCGCCGGATCGACGGCGTGAGGTCCGCGCCGAGGCTGAAGAACGCCCCCGGGTTGCGCGCGTAGCGCAGCTCGAAGATGCCCTCGATCACGGGGACCAGGCCGTGCCCCCGGAGGTGCGCCTCCGCGAGCTGCTTCGTGCTCTGGTCGAGGGCGACCCCCGCGCCGACCACGGCCGCGAGCACCCCCCAGCGGCGAGCAGCACCGTGCATATCGGCCGCGGACCATACCCACAAAGCTCGGCGCACGCACGCTCGCGGACCACGGATCACACCGTGACACAAATCCCTTGACTCGTAACACGGCGTGACACATATATCCGGCGTGCCTAACGACGACCGCGACGATCCGCCGCCCCGCCGCAAGCGCCGCAAGAGCCGGCGCGAGGAGGCCCCGAAGGAGCGCGTGCTCCACACGCGGGTCCCCGCGATCCTCGAGGACGAGCTCAAGCGCCTGGCGAAGAACCTGCGCGTGCCCGTCTCGAACGTCGTGCGCGCGATCCTCGAGGACGCGGTCGACGCCGTGGACACGGTGGGCGAGGTCGCGGAGGACGAGCTCGTGGGCTTCGCGGATCGGCTCGCGAGGCAGCGCGATCACCTGCGCGACCGCGTCGCGCGGCGCGGCGCGCCGCCCGAGCCCGAAGAGCCGGCCGAGCCCGAGGCGGACGAGGGCTGCCCCGAGGCCGCGCCGGAGATCCTCGACGGCGTGTTCGGCTTCCAGCCGCTGGTGCTCGCGACCGACGCCGAGTGCGCGGTCTGCAAGAAGCCGCTCCCGGCGGGCTCCTCCGCGAGCCGCGCCCTGTTCGACGACCCGAAGAAGCGGGTCTTCCTCGCCTCGACGTGCCGGCTGATGCCGGAGAAGGACTGAGCCATGACCAACGCCAACCCGATCGACACCACCCCCGAGACCTCCGACGACGCGCCCGGCCCCCTCACCGAGGCGACGACCCGCGCCGCGACGACCCTGTTCGGCATCGGCCGCGTCTGGGCCGCGCACGGCCTCGGCATGGGCCGCTCCGCGCTCGCCGCCAGCGCCCAGACCCTGCGCGCCACCTCCGAGCTCCTGGGCGATCTCGCCAAGGCGTTCGAGGACGAGAAGAACGCAAAGGTCGTTGACGACAACACGGAGGCCGCGTCCCGCTGAGAGGGATCGCAGAGACGCCTCGGCGAGCTCGAATCGAATCAGAGAGTGTCGACGAATCGATCGAGGCCAGGTCGGCGCG
>JAYRVK010000459.1:0-12516 GCA_041918555.1 Sandaracinaceae bacterium | reverse complement strand
CGTCGAAGCCGGGGCCCCCATCGAAGCCCGGTCCCGCGTCGGGCGGCGCGACGTCCACGCACATCCCGCGCACGCAGTCGACGCCCTCGGCGCACACGACCCCGCGGCACGCCGCGGTGAGCGCGACGTCGACGCGGCGGGTCGAGCCGGGGGTGAACGAGGCGCGCACCACGCGGTGCGTGACGAACTCCTCGCGCAGCAGCGCGACCACCGTGATGGTGACCTCTCCGTCCATCCCGCTCGACGGCAGGATGGTGAGGCTGTGGGGCCAGTCGCCCGCGACCGCGAAGCGGCGGTTGACGGTGCGCCCGGTCGCGGAGCGCGCGACGAAGTGGAGCGCGTCGACCTCGGCGCCGACCGCGAGGTCGGGCGAGCTCACCTCGACGAGGATGCCGGTCGCGTCACCGCACGCGGTGAGCGCGAAGAGAGCCGCGAGGGAGACGAGTCGCCGCATCGATCCGGCCCCGACGATACCACCCCCCCGGGGACGCGATGTTGACAGTTGCCATCTCGCATCCTGCGAGACCGCGTGCCCGCAGGCCTCCCGAGGTGGATGTCCCTGGGGACGCGATGTTGACAGTTGCCATCTCGCATCCCCGAGACCGCGGGCCTGCGGCGGCTCGGGGCCGCGCTGGGACCGTTGCGTCGACCCGACGAGAGGGGCCCCCTCCGAATCGCGCCTCTGGCGGCCGTCCGCCCCGCGGGCACCGAGAAGTCAACTGTCAACATCGCGTCCCCGACGGCGGGACCTGCGATGAGCCCGTGAACATTGACCTTCGGCCTGCCGCGAGAGTCAACTGTCAACATCGCGTCCCCCGCCCCCCCTGGGTCAGCGGGGCTCGGGGGGCGGGAAGCTCTTGCGCGACACCGGGGCGAAGTGGTTCACCGGACCGACGCCCGCGCCGACGCGCGGGGGGTCGAGGAGCGCCTCGGTGAGCCAGCCCTTCGCGTCCGACACGGCGCCCAGGAGCGGCTCCGCGCGCGCGAGCCGCGCGGTGATCGCCGCCGAGTAGGTGCAGCCCGTCCCGTGCGTGTGCGGGCTGTCGATCCGCGGCGCGCTGAGCTCGACGATCTGGCCCTTCACGCACAAGAGATCCACGGCCTCCGCGCCCGCGAGGTGCCCGCCCTTGAGGAGCACCGCCCACGCGCCGAGCCCCGCGATCGCCTGCGCGGCGTCGCGCGCGCTGTGCCGGTCGACGACGTCGAAGCCGACCAGCCACGAGGCCTCGGGGGCGTTCGGCGTGACGAGCGTCGCGCGCGGCAGGAGCAGCTCGCGCAGCGCGACGCGCGCGTCCTCGTCGATCAGCGCGGCGCCGTGCTTGCTGATCATCACGGGGTCGACGACGAGCGGGAACTCGAAGCGCTGCGCGGCGTGCGCCACCACCTCGACGACCGCCGCGCTGCCGAGCGCGCCCGTCTTCGCCGCGCCCGGCGGCACGTCCGAGACGACCGCCTCGATCTGCTCGCGCACGAGGTCGGGGGACATGACCTCCACGCGCCGCACGCCGCGCGTGTTCTGCACCGTGAGGAGCGTGATCACGCTCGTGCCGTAGACGCCGTGCTGGTGGAAGGTCTTGAGGTCCGCCTGGACGCCGGCGCCCCCCGAGGGGTCGGAGCCCGCGATGGTCAGCGCCACCGTGGTCATCGCGCCACCGTAGCACCCGCCGCGCCGCGAACTACGCACCGCCTCGCCCTCGCGGGCACGATCGCGCCATGCTCGCGCTCGCCGCCCTCGCCCTCGCCGTGCTCCTCTGCGACCCCGCCGCCGCGGGCGCGCAGGCGCGCGATCCCCTCGTCGATCCGGTTTCCGAGGCCGGCCAGCACGCACGCGGCCTGTACCTCGGCGCGGGCTTCGTCCGCACGCAGGGCGCGGACGGGGTCGTCGCCGCGGTGCGCGCCGCGCGCATGAACGCGGTCGTGCTCGATCTGAAGGACGCCGAGGGTCGCGTCCACCACGACACCGCGATCGAGGAGCTCCGCGACCTCCGCACCGGCTGGCTCGGGGACACGCGCGCCCTCGTGCGGCGCCTGCGCGACGAGCGGATCTACACGATCGCGCGCGTCGTCTGCTTCGCCGACGGGGCCCTGCCCGCGCGGCTCCCCGAGCGCGCGATCCAGCGCGCGCGCCGCCCGGGCGAGCCGTGGGTCTCGTGGGGCACCGGCGGGACCTGGCTCGATCCGCACCACCCCGCGAACCACGAGCTCGTGGTCGCGCTCGCGCGAGAGGCGGAGCGCCTGGGCTTCGACGAGCTCCAGCTCGACTACGTGCGCTTCCCCGTCGACGACGGAACACGACTTGCGCACTACCCCGCGGAGTCCGGCGAGTCGCGCACGGAGGTGCTGTTGCGCCTGCTCGAGGCGGTCGATCGCGCGGTGCGCATCCCTTTGGGCGTCGACGTGTTCGGCCTCGCCGCGTACCGCGAGGGCGACCCGAGCGGGCTCGGCCAGGACCTCGAGGCGTGGGCCCGCCACGTGGAGGTCTACACGCCGATGCTCTACGTGAACTCCATGCGGAGCTGGCAGACCGCGCGCGAGGATCGCGCCTTCCGCCTCGTGTTCGACGGGACGCACCGGCTGCGGCAGCGGCTCGGGCCGGGTCCCGTGATCCGCCCGTTCCTGCAGGCCTTCGAGCGCGGCGCGGACCGCTTCGACGAGGCCTTCATCCACGATCAGGTGCGGGCGGCGCGCCGCGCGCGCGCGGACGGCTTCCTCTTCTGGCACCCCGGACACACCTACTCGATGGTCCGGCGCGCGTTCCGCGGCCCGACCCGCTCGCTCGTGCCGTTCCCGATCCCCACGCGCGTCGTCACGCGCCGCCGCGAGGACGCCCGCTACTCGTCGCCGGCCTCGTCCTCGCCGTAGCTCTCGCGGCTCACCCACCGGCTCTCGGGGTGGCGGCGCCGCCGGTGACACGTGATCTGCGCGGGGCGCTCGCGCGGGCGCACCCAGTCCACCGGGGTGAGCGGGCTCAGGTGCCCGTCGCGGTGGCGGATGCCTGGCCGGAAGAGCGGCGCGGGGTCGCAGTTCTGCCCGTCGTGCATCAGCTCGAAGTGCACGTGCGGCCCGCGCGAGATCCCGGTCGAGCCGACCTCGGCGACGATGCCGCCGCGCGGCACCGTCTCGCCCGCGACCACCGAGTTCGCCGAGTTGTGCGCGTACATCGTGACCCAGCCGCCGGGGTGGACGAGGAGGACCATGTTGCCGTAGCCGGGCACCTCGTCGCCCGCGTACCCGACGATGCCCTCGGCGGCGGCGCGCACGTTCCAGCCGATGCGGCCCATGATGTCGACCGCGAGGTGGTACGCGCCCGCGCCCGAGCCGAAGCCGCGGACGAACCACCCGTTGGCGATCGGCCAGCGCAGCGAGCCCGGCAGCGTGCGGCGCCCGCGCCCTGCGGCCGCGAGCCAGCGCGGCTCGACCCGCCCGCGCAGGAGCGCGGTCGCGGTCTCGCGGGTCCCGAGGCCCAGGCCCCGCGCGCGCGTCGCCGCGCGCTCCTGCCGCGCGGTGAGGCGCCGCCGCACGCGCCCGCCCGCGTCCTGCTCGACGCCGGGGATCCACAGGCGCGTCCCCTCGCGCAGATCGCGCACGCCCGCCTCGTCGAGGCCGTTCGCCGCCATGATCTCGGCGACGCTCACCCCGAACGCGCCCGCGAGGTCCCACATCGTCTCGCCGCGGCTGACGGTGTGCCGGAACCCGCGCGGCTGCGCGTCCGCGGCGGCCTGCGCGCGATCGCGCGTGGCGCGCTCGACCTGCGCGTCCGTCGCGCCCGGGATCACGAGCGCGCGCCCGGGCCGCAGCAGGCGCACCCCGTCGTCGTCGAGCGCGTTGCGCGCCATGATGTCGTCGACGGCGACGTCGTAGAGCCGCGCGACGTCCCAGAGCGTCTCGCCGTCGCCGAGGCGGTGGTAGGCGCCGTCCTCGACCGGCGCGAGCACCTCGGGCGCGCTCGGCGCCGCGACCTCGACCGGCGCCTCGACCCCCGGGATCCGCAGCGTCTGCCCCGCGCGGAGCCGGCGCACGTCGCTCGGGCGCATGTCGTTGGCCTCCATGAGGTCGGGCACGGACACGCCGTAGCTGCGCGCGATCGCCCAGAGCGTCTGGCCCTCGCCGATCGTGTGATCGATCCCCGGCGGGGGCTCCGCCGCCGCCTCCTCGGCAGGCGCCTCCTCGACCTCGGGCGCGGGCGGCGGCTCGGCGGGGGGGGGCGCGGCGGGCTCCTCGCACGCGGCGAGCGCGGCGACGAGGAAGAGGCTGGCTCCGCGGGGGCGCATCGGGCGCGTGAACCTAGCCCGCGTCGCGGCGAACCACCACTTGCGCGGGCGCCACCGGCGCGTAGCTCCGGTGGCAGAAGGTCAGGAGAGCGTCATGAGCGAACCGAATGCCCGGTCTCCGTATCGAATCGTGGTCGGCGTGGACTTCGAGAAGACGGGCGACGACGCCCTGCTCGACGCGCTGCGCATCTCGCGCGAGCACCCGAACGACGAGCTGCACGCGGTGCACGTGGTGAAGCTCGCGGCCGACTCGCACAACGCGAACGAGCTCGCGAAGGCCGAGCGCAAGATGGCCGACGCCGCGGACAACCTGCAGGTGCGCGTGCACAACCTCTGCGAGGCGCTCTTCCCCGGAGAGGTCTGGGAGCAGAGCGTCCACTTCCACGTGCGCGTCGGCGACCCCGCCCAGCAGCTGCTCCAGGTCGCGGTGGACTACCACGCGGACCTCCTCGTCGTCGGCACGCACGCGCGGACCGGGCTCAAGAAGCTCGTGCTCGGCTCGGTCGCGCAGACGCTCCTCGAGACCGCGACGCTGCCCGTGCTGATCGCGCGCGAGAAGCGCACGGCCGGGATGCGGGCCTCGGAGCGCCCCGAGCCGCCGCGCGCGGGCGAGGAGCTCGAGGGCGGCTTCCACCGCGCCGAGCGCGTGACCTTCGGCAAGCGCGGCGGGCACATCTCGGGCCTCCTCTGACCGAGCGCGAAGCGCGAGGTCAGAGCCCGTGCCCCTGCCCCTGCCCGCATCAGGCAACTTGAGTTGTCACGGCCCGCGTGAGCCGCACGCTCACTCGCAGCACGCGTCGGACAAGACGTGGCCCCCCTCTCCGTGGACGCAGGCGCCGGCGGCGGTGCGGACGGGCGCCTCGCCGCAGTCGCAGCAGCTCAGCGGCAGGAAGGCGCTCCGATCGGCGCTGAGGCAGAAGCCGCCGTCATCGTACGACCCGCTCCCGCACCCGTCGCAGCACCCGACGTGCTGCTCGGACCCGGACGCACACTCTCCGTCGACCGAGAGGGTGGCCAACTCGCAGCTGTCGCAGCAGTCGCGCGGCAACGACACGCCCGCCGCGCCCGTGCAGACGTACCCGGAGTCCTCGTCCGGCACGAATCGGAGCGTGCCGGCGCAAGGGGAGCAGACCGCGGGGATCGGGACCTCGGCGCACGCCGCGCAGTCGGGCGACACGGGTTGGAAGTGGCTATTCTCGCCCCATACGTCCAGGGCGTGGTAGGCGAGCCCGCCACCCCACACTGGCCTCACCGCCCTGCACGGGGCCTCGCACGAGCCCGCCCACTGCCATCGCCTGCGCGGGTAGTCACCGTAGGTGCGGATCGTCTCGCCGTCGCACCCACAGAAGGCCGCGTCGCCGTGCGGCGTACCTCGATAGAGCCCCGTCGCGAAGAGGTTCGAGTAGAAGCGCCAGTGGCCCGCCGCCCCGGTGCAGCCCGGCGCGGGCTCGCAGAAGTACCCCACCCTCTCCGCGTCTTCGAATTCGTTCAGCTCGACGACGAGCTGCCGCGTCGGATCGCAGACCTCTCCGTCCCGCGGCCCCTCGCAGCCCGCCGCGAGGGCGAGCGCGACCACGGCCATCGCGCGCTCAATCCGCGGTCGGGAGCTCATGGGGATCGAACCTCACCAAGCCATCGGCGAGGATCTCGTGCTCGGAGACGTACAGGGGATCCCGGCTCACCGGGGCGAGCCACCAGCGCCGCGTGCCGTCGCGGACGTCGATGATCTCGTAGCCACGGGGATCGTTGCGCCACACGACGTACCACCCGCCCCCGAACGCCGACCCGTTGCGGATGTCCATCGGTCGCACCAGGCGCGGCGCGAGCGCCGCCGGGTCGCGCGTGTAGGGCGCGGTCCAGAGCTCGAGGCGCCCGTAGCTCCCGTCGGGCTGACGGTCGTAGCCCTCGAACCACGCCATGTCCGCGCCGTCGGTGCGGAAGCCCTTGATGTCGCCGGGGTCGGCGCGGTGGAAGATCGCCGCGGTGGCCGTCAAGTCCGCGTGCGCGATGCGCACGAGGTCGGCCCAGTCCTCCCAGAGCACGTGCGCGCCGACGACCTGCACGTTCTGGGGGATCCCGGCGAGCGGCTCGTCGAGCCGCGCCCAGCGGCCCGTCGCGGGGTCCACGCCGATCGCCATGCCGCCCGTCCAGAAGGCGACGACCTCCGCGGAGACCGCGACGTGCTGGGGCTGCACTCCCGGGCTGATGACCGCGACCGGGTCCTCGAGCTCGTTCACCTCGGCGATCGGGCCGTAGAAGACCTGGTCGACGTTCGTCTCGAGGGTGTCGTCGTCGAAGAAGCCAGGGACTACCGCGATCATGCCCCCACCGATCCCGACATCGAGCATGCAGACGCCGGGCCCGAACAGTGGCCGCCGCCACGCAGCGAGCGGAGCGGGATTGTCGACGCTCATCAACGTGATGGTGACGCGGTCGCGCGAGTCGATTGAACTGAGCAAGAAGTAACCGCGACCCGCGTCGAACCACCCGGCGGTGGCGAGGAGCCGGGGTCCCGCGGGGCCGAGGCAGCCAGCGGGACCGATCCCGCTCGGGCACGGCGCCCACTCGACCTGGATCACGCCGGCCGGGTTGCGCGCGCGCTCGAACGTGCAGGCCTCGATCGTGACCCACGGCTCCCAGCCCGGATCATCG
Organism: Sandaracinaceae bacterium; assembly: GCA_041918555.1. Classification (GTDB taxonomy): domain Bacteria; phylum Myxococcota_A; class Polyangia; order Polyangiales; family Sandaracinaceae; genus JACKEC01. Next base: position 5,593 of record JAYRVK010000459.1, on the reverse strand, counting down.
GGCCCGCCGTCGAACCCCGCGTCGCGGCCCGCGTCGACGCCTGCGTCGCGCCCCGCGTCCGTGCCCGCGTCGCCCCCGACCGAGCCCGCATCGGCGCCTGCGTCCGACGGCGCGGGCCCGCTGCACGCGAGCAGCGCGACGAGCGGCCAGCCGCGCCTCAGAAGCACGCGCCGTCTCCGCCGGGCCCGCGGAGGAGGTCGCCCACCGCGTGGTGCACGACCGCCGGCGCGCGCGTCGGCGCGAGCTGCGTGACGACCGTGAGGCCCGCGTCGTCGGCGCGCGCGCCGCCGGGAGTGAGCCGGCCCACGCCGATCCGCCAGCCCTCGATCGCGATTCCGCCGCGGGACGTCTCGCGGAGCCTCGCTACCGCGTGGATCGCGGGGTGCTCGGGGGACGCGACGATCCAGATCCCGCCCATGGGGTCGACCGAGAGCGCGTACGTCGTGTTGTCGGTCCGACGCGACCAGCTCGCGCGGACCTCGGCCGCGCCGCCCTCCGGCGGGATCGCGAGGAGGCGGAGCGTGCGCTCCACCTCGACCCGCGCGTGCCGGCCGCGCCCGCGCCGCCGCGTCGTGTACACCTCGTCGAGGACGAGGAGCCGGTCCACCCCGAGCGCGTACGCCGCGGCGTGGACCGTCCCGAGCGTCACGCCGCGGACGGGCACCGCGCGCCACGTGCCCGCAAAGAGATCGTGCGCCCAGAGGTCGCGCAGCTCGCCGCCGCCGCGCAGATCGCGTCCGCCGATCGTGAAGAGCGTCGCGCGCGTCGCGGAGAGCACGGCCGCGTGGCCCTCGCGCGGGAGCGGCGCGGGCCCGCCGCTCACGGTCGGCGCGGCGGCGGCGAAGGCGGGCGTGACGTCGCAGGGCGGCTGCGGGCAGTTGCCGCCGGGCTCGAAGAGCTGCCCGTCGAGCTCGACGAGCACGCGCGCCACGCGCGCGCCCTCCTCGAGCTTCGCGTACCGCAAGCCGTCTTGCAGGTGGAGGCCGTCGCCGGTCTCCGCGGCCCAGACCCACGGGCCCGGATCGTTGGCGAAGGCGCCGAGGCCCGGGAGCGGGCGCTGCTCGTTGGGCTCGATGACGAAGCCGCCGAGCTGGACGTAGGGCGCCTCGAAGCGCACGCCGCCGCAGCGGAAGAGCGCGGGGAAGCCGAGCCAGGGCTGGGGCACGTGGCCGCGGCAGAACGGGCACATGCGGCTCCCGCCGAGGAACGGCGCGAACGGGATGAAGCACGGGAACGGCTCGCGCGTGGTGATCGGCGGCTCGATCCCGCCGCTCCAGTAGTGGCTCGCGCGCTGCCGGAACTCGACCCCGAGCCCGGGGAGCTCGTCGAAGTCCTGCATCCCGGCCTCTCCCGGGGTGTGGGTCCACAGCACGCCGGGCACGGACGCGCTCGGCGAGAAGGTCTCCGTCTCGACGTCGGAGGTCGCCGGATCGTCGGCGATCCCCGCGGTCAGCCAGCGGGGGATGTCGACGGTCTGCAGCGACCAGCGAAGGCGGCGATCCGCGACGAACATGCCGGTCGGTGGCGCGTAGGGGTCGACGAGGGTCGGGTTGGTACCGCCGGTCGACTGCGTGGTCCAGCGCCACGGGCTGCGTTCGGTCGAGGCGTCGTGCTCGTCGAGATCGACGAGGGAGCAGCCGCCGTCGCCAGGACCGAACTCGTTGTCCGCACAGTCCGTACGAGAGACAGGAGAGTTGTCAGCGGCCCCCGAGCACCGACAGAACCGCAGCGTCGTCCGCCCCGTCAGCGACGCCGGCGGCGCGAGCGGATCCTCGGTCCCCACGTTCGCGTCGTATTCGATCCGATCCATCGACGTGGTGCGCCGCCCGAGCGGGCTCGTCGAGCTCACCCCGACGGTCACCTCCGTCCGCGCGCACGGCGCCGGATCGCACACGTCCCCGGCCGGCGCGCGCCCGAGCTCGCGCTCCGCGTCGAGGTTGCAGTTCTGCTGGTCCACGTTGGGGTGGCCGGGGCAGTTGTCGCAGGCGTCCCGAGCCCGTCCCCGTCCTCGTCGCGCTGGTCGGGATTGTCGACGCCCAGGCAATTGTCACAGGCCTCGGGGACCTCGTCCCGATCCGCGTCGCGGGCATCCTGTCTGGGTTGACCCCCGCCCCCGTACGACGCGACCGGGTTCGCGCACTGCGCGATCGGGCGCTCCTGCGCCTCGCACATCGACGGCGGGCAGAGGTCGCAGTGGTCGCCGAAGCCGTCCCCGTCCCGATCGAGCTGATCCGCGTTGGCGAAGGGCACCGCCTCCGCGGCTCCGTCCTCCTCGACGACCGGAGGCGCGCAGTTGTCGCACAGGTCGAGCACGCCGTCGGCGTCGCGATCCGACTCGTCGAACGCGGGGGTCGACGCCTTGTCCTGTATGGACCGCGCGCAGACGATGCTGACCGGATCTCCCGTCGCGATCGGAGCGGTGCGCTCGGGCGTGCGCTGTGGAATCCAGTCGAACGACGCCGCGCAGAAGAGGGTGGGATCCGAGAGATCGTGGCTCGCCTCGAACGTCTCCGGGCACGCGTCGCACGCGTCGCCCCGCCCGTCCCCGTCCGCGTCGCGCTGGTCCCGGTTGTGGTAGTCGTACGCCCACCGGCCCTCGGGTGGAGGACTGCAATTGTCGTTGTCGGTCGCCAGCCAGCACCGATCGGTCAGGGGCGGCACCGCCTCCACGCACCGCGCGCCCCCCTCGGAGCGAGGGACCACCCGGTGCTCCGACATGCCGTCACCGTCGAGGTCGACGTAGCCCGGCCGCAGCACGCCGAGCTCCCTCGCGTCGACGTAGCCGCGCGGGATCTCGTCCCCGTCGGGGTCGAGGAAGTCGCGCAAGGAGGGCCACCGGTCCGGGTGCAGGTGCGTCTCGAAGAAGTTGTCGCAGAATCCTCCGGCGACGGCGCCGCTCGGGCCGTAGGTCGCCACGATCCGCCGGCCGTCGGAGCGCAGCCGATCCGGCGGGAAGCGCATGAGGAGCGGCCCGGCGTAGTCGAGCTTGCCGAACCCCGGCGCCGTCCGATCGCCGGCGAGCGTTCCATCGGCGAGCACGATCCGCGTCCCGTCGCCGGTGACGAGCACCACGTCCGAGTCGGGCGCGAGCGTCGTCGCGCCGGCGGCGACGTTGCGGGTACCGAGGAGCTGCCCGCTGGCGCACGGCGCGGACGAGCCGTACCCGACGGCCTCGCCCCGCGGGCGCGGCTCCGTAGTCCAGTACGCGAGGTCCGCCGTGCCATCCGGGAACGTCCAGGCCAGCGGGAGGGGCTCGAAGTCGAAGCGAGGGTCGGTCGTCTCGCCGGCCCGCGCGATCCGCTCGGGGAGATCCAGAATCGCGAGGTCGCTGATGACCTCGTCGTCGGGCGCGAGGGGCTCGGCGCAGGTCTCGAGGTAGCGGGCGTAGGTCTCGCTGGGCGCGGGGACTCCTGAGTCCGACTGGATCACGTCGTCCGGATACGACGCCTCGAGGTCCCACCCGGGGGGGGGGAACCACGGCTGCCCCCGTCGGTCGCCGCGGCGGTAACGGGGGTGCGCGCAGCACTCCGCCATGCCACTGCGGCGGATCTCGCGGCAGAGGGTCGGGGACACGATCATGTCGGGCCGACCGCCGGCGGGATCGAAGCGCAGACGACTGTCTCCGAACACGTCCGGCCCGAACGCGAGGTGCACCTGGCCGCGAACCTGGGCGCGGCTCTCTGCCGACAGTCGGCGGGCCCAGGTGCGGCTCATGATCGCGCGGTTCGGCGTGATGAGAGTGATGTTTGCGCAGCGCGCCGGACACACGCCGACGGGCCAGCCGGCCGCGGTGTACACGTGGCACGTGCCGCCGGCGCCTCCATCGCCCGTGGCACCGCCGAGGCACCGCCCGGCGCCGCAGTCCTCGTCGGTGGTGCAGCTCCGGCCGTTCGAGACGAGGTCGCAGTTGTCCTCGATCTGCCGGAGCTCGGGCTCCTCCGAGCTCCGGGAGAAGTTGGCGTCGTCGACGCACGCCACGGCGCGGAACGTCGGATCCGGCGCGCCCGAGCCTCCGACCACCGCGGCCACGGAGCTACCGAGGTCGTCGCCGCCCGCCGCCGCGGATGGGGGGGGGGGTGCAGGCGGAGGCCACGGCCCCGGTGACCGACATCACGATCCAGCACGAACGGCGCATCGTCCCACCTCCCCGGCGCGAACCTCGTCCAGGGTAGCGAGCGGCGTCGCGTGTGTCATCGGGGCGGGCGGAACGACCACGTCGACGACTACCTCGACGCGACGCCCTCACCGCACTGACTCGCGATCGACGACGTGATCGTACGTGATCGTGATCGTCGACGTGATCGTCATGGTCATCGTCGACGTGATCGTGATCGGCGACGGCTCCGAGGACGCTCCTGAGCCCCTCCGGCCTCGCCCATTTAGAGGCGCCGCCTGATCTCTGCGCGAGACGAACCGACGCGCGGGCGCTCACCCCGCGCCCGTCAGCCTCCACCCCGCCGCGCGCAGCGGCGCGAAGAGCTCGGGCCGCGTCCTCGCGATCCTCGGCGCGGCCTTCGCGATCCCGCGCAGCGCGTGGGCGTCGAGGGCCTTCGCGACTTCCAAGGAGATGAAGATCGCGACGCGCGCCTCGCCGCCGCGGCGCACGATCTCGACCTTCGCGCCCTTGAAGCCGAAGCCCCGCACGAGCTTCTGCGTGGCCTTCGCGGTCTCTGCGCGCTCGGCTTGGATTTCCGACGGCTCCCGGTTCGCGCGCACGGCCTCCTTGAGCGTCTTGACCGCGCCGTAGAGCTTGGAGGCGCTCGCGCTCCCGACGCGCAGCCCGCGCACGCCGCGGACCGGCTCGTCGCTCGCGAGGATCGCCGCGGCCTGGCCCGCGCGGCCCGTGGCCTTCGCGTAGATCGTGAGCGCGTAGCACTTCTCGATGCCCTCGCGGAGCGCGGTGTCGCGGTCGAAGTGCCGCGCGACCTGGAGGTACTTGTTCGCGGTCATGTGGCTCATGCCGAGGTCGACCTTGGAACAGAGCTCCTTGATGTCCCTCGCCGCGAAGTGCTCGCGCATCGCGAGGAGCTGCATCAGGTGGTGGCCCGTGTCGTAGAACGAGAGCGTCCGCAGGCGCTCGTGCGCGTGGACCTGCGCGACGTGCCAGTCCGCGAGCGGCTTGGAATCGAGGCCGGGCGGCGGGGTGGCGGGGAGCGGGATCGCGGTGGTGACGGCGATCGGGGGGCGCGTCGCGGTGACCAGCGGGCGGGTCGGTCGGGGAGTCGTCGCGGCGGGAGGGCGGGCGGGGGTGAGGCGAGGGACGACGGGGACGCGAGGGAGGCGAGGGCGGGCCATGAGGCGAGGATGCCTGCGATGGGATGCGCGAGCACGTTCTCGGCGGCGAGAGCGGCCTCCGCGTCGGGCTCGATCGGGGTCGATCTTCGAACACTGCCGGGAGGCGAGGAGACGAGAAGGCAGAGGAGAGTGCGCGCGCCGTGCGCGCGCGCGGAACGTCGGGAGGAGGCGCGAAGGTGCGCGCCGTGCCCTTCGAACGGCACGGCGTGCCGGTGGAGCGGCACGGCGTGCCGGTCAAGCGGCACGGCGTGCCGGTGGAGCGCACCGCCGCGTCCGCGCCAGGGTTCCGCGCGCGCGG
>JAYRVK010000458.1:0-12558 GCA_041918555.1 Sandaracinaceae bacterium | reverse complement strand
GCTCGAGGCGCGGATCGCCGCCCGGGATCGGCCGGAAGCGCGGCTGCTCCGCCCGGCGCAGGAGCTCCACGTCACCGTCCGCGTCGAGGTAGGCCGCCCCCGCGAGGAGCTCCCAGATCATCACGCCGACGGCGTAGAGATCGGTGCGCGCGTCCACGTCCGAGCCGGTCACCTGCTCGGGCGCGAGGTAGCGCAGCTTGCCCCTCACGATCCCGGTGCGGGTGCGCGCGTCCCGCAGGCTCGAGCGCGCGATCCCGAAGTCGCCGAGCTTGATCGTTCCGTCCCGCGCGACGAGGACGTTGTGGGGCGTCACGTCGCGGTGGACGATCGACAAGCGCTCGCCCGAGCGGGGATCGGTCGCCTCGTGGACGTACGCGAGCGCGTCGAGGAGGGGGAGCGCGATCGCGAGCGCCATCTCCAAGGTGCAATTCGATTTGCGTATGCTCAGCGCGTCCACCAGTACGTCGAGCGAGACTCCGTCGACCCGCTCGAGCACGAGGTGGGGCTCGCCCTCGGTCACCACCTCGAGGACGCGCACGAGCGCCGGGTGCGCGAGCCCGCGCATCAGCTCGCCCTCGTGCGCGAGCATGCGCACGACCTCGGGGTCCTTCGCGTAGTGCGGCAAGAGGAGCTTCACGACGAGCGGCGGCCCGCGCCCGTCGTTGCGCACCGCCTCGAAGATCTCGGCCATCCCGCCGACCGCGAGGCGCCGGCCGAGGCGTAGATCGCCGAGCTCGCGCCCCGCCGTCACGGCGTCTCAGGGCTCCGCGGGCCCGAGCCCGTGCTTGTGCATGAGTCGGTAGCAGGTCTGGCGCGAGAGCCCGGCCACGCGCGCCGCCTCGGACACGTTGTCGCCGTGCCTGGCGAGGAGGCGCTCGAGGTATGCGCGCTCGAAGGCGTCGGTCCAGCGCGCCTTGGCGTCGTGGAACGGGAGGTCCCAGCGCGCCTCGACCGCGCTCTCGCTCGTCGCGGCCTCCGCGGGGAGCCACGCGCTCGTGCCGAGATCGGCGAGGACCGCCATGCGCTCCACCGCGTTGCGGAGCTCGCGCACGTTCCCCGGCCAGCGATGGCTCTGCAGCGCGTGCATCGTGGAGGGCGCGATCTCCACCTCCGCGCCGAGCTGCGCGAGCATCGCGGCGACGAGGCGCGGGATCTCCTCGGTCCGCTCGCGGAGCGGCGGGAGCCGCACGGCGAGGACGGAGAGCCGGAAGTAGAGATCCTCGCGGAAGCGTCCCGCCCGCACCTCCTCGGCGAGGTTCCGGTGCGTCGACGCGACGAAGCGCACGTCGAGCGCGCGCGGCTCGTTCTCGCCGAGGCGCGTCACCGCGCGCTGCTCGATCGCGCGCAGGAGCTTGGGCTGGAGCTCGAGGGGGAGCTCGCCGATCTCGTCGAGCACGAGCGTCCCTCCGTCCGCGCCCTCGAAGACCCCTGCGCGATCCTCCGCCGCGCCGGTGAACGCGCCGCGCGCGTGGCCGAAGAGCTGGCTCTCGAGGAGCGAGGGCGCGGCGGCGCCGCAGTCGAAGATCACGTACGGCCCGTCTCGGCGTGCCGAGCTCTGGTGGAGCGCGCGTGCGGCGAGCTCCTTCCCGGTGCCCGACTCGCCGTGCACGAGCACGGTGACGTCGGACTTCGCGGCGCGCTCGAGGATCGCGAACACCGCGCGCATGGCGGGCGAGTGGCCGAGGAGCGCGCCGAAGCTCGTGCGGCGCGAGAGCGGGATCTCGACCTCGTCCTTCGCGATCGAGAACCGCAGGCGAGTGCGGCCGATGGCGAGCTCGAGCCCGTCGGAGAGCAGGACGTCGCGGCAGCGCAGGCCGGCGACGAGCGTCCCGTTGGTGCTCTCGAGGTCTCGGAGGCGAAAGCCCTCCTCGCCGACCGCGATCTCGAAGTGGTGCGCCGACACCGTCGGGTCCGCGAGGACGAGCGCGTTGTCGGGCGCGCTGCCGACGCGCACGGAGCTCCCCTCGATCGCGATCGCGCGCCCCGCGTCGGGGCCCTCGAGCACCTCGAGCGCGCCGCGCGCGTGGACGAGCGCGGGCGCCCCCGCTCGCTCGAGGATTCGCGTGCCCGGCGCGCTCGCTTCGCTCTTCACCCGCGCCGAGTTTGGGCGCGGCGCGGTGCGCTCCGCAAGGGTGCGCTATGGCGCGGTCTCGACGGGGCCTTCACCGCGCAGGCGCTCCTCGATCCGCGCTCGGATCGCCTCGGGGGTCGCGCCGATCAACCGGTCGAGGAGCCGCCCGTGGGGATCGAAGATCCAGACCTGCGGGAGGCGCCGGTCGTCGGCGAGGTGCTCGCGCACGAGCGCGCAGTCCGCGTCGGGGGCCTCCGCGCGCCGCACCGCGAGCTCGGGGTGCGCGCGCGCGAGCTCGCGCAGGATCGAGTCGACGTGCGAGCACGGGTGGCACCACTCGGCCCAGAAGTCGAGCACGGTGAGGCGCCCCGGCGCGAGGGCCTCGGGCAGCGAGAACGAGGCCCCGTCGACCGCGACGTCGCGCACGTCCACGTCGCCCGGCTCGTCCTCGTGCCCGCCCTCGCCGCCGTGCTCGCGCTCGTCGCCGTGCTCGTGCCCGCCCTCGTGCTCGTGCTCGTGCTCGTGCTCGTGCTCGTGCTCGTCGCCGTGCTCGTGCTCGTCGCCGTGCTCGTGCTCGTCGCCGTGCTCGTGCTCGTGCTCCTCGTCCCCCCCCCCGAGGCTCAGCGCGTTCATCGCGTTGAGCCCCCACTCCGCCGCGAGCTGCGTCCCGCGCACGGGCGCGGAGTGCGGCACGCGCGCGCCGATGCCCACGGACACGACGTCGCCGATCCGCGCGAGCGCCGCCGCGTCGAGCCGGAGCCAGTGCCCCCCGGAGTTCAGCACGTCGCCGTACACGCCCTCGACCAACGGCCACACGTGCTGGTACTCGAGCCCTCCGCGCACGAGCAGCCAGTCGATCGGGAGCACGATCACGTCGACACCCGCGGCGGCCACCGGCCCGAGCCGGCCGCCGTTCGCGTCGGGCGAGAGGTTGCCGCGCGCGCGCGCCGTCACCGCGAGCGCCACCGCGGGATCGAGGAACTGCGTGTACCGCACCTCGCCCGAGGCGCTGAACGCCCCCGTCCCGATGCGCAGCAGGTTCGTGATCCCGATCGCGCTCGTGGTCTCCGCGTGCACGCCGGTCGGGAGCCCGAGGGCGAGCCGCAGGGTCACGCTCGGCGCGTAGCCGCCCGCGCCCCAGAGCGCCGCGAGCTCGTAGCGCGCGCCGAGCTCGAGATCGCCGGGCCCCGCCACCCCGCTCGTCTCGCCGGCGTCGGAGGTGAAGTAGGCCACGCCCGCGGGCAGCGACGCGTCGGCCGACCATCCCTCCCCGAAGTGGTGGCGCGCGGCGAGCGTGACGAGCGCGGTCTCGAGGTGCGATCGATCCGCCGTCCGTTCGGCGTCCCCGGAGAGCAGCCGCGGCAGCGTGAGGAGCACGGCGGACGCCGACACCTGGGTCAGGCCCTCGGGGAGGGCCTGCCGCGATCCGAGCTGTACGTCGAGCGCTGACCCCCCGACCGGGAGGTTGGGGATGACTCAGGCACCTCACTGCGCGTGGGCGGGGGACCACACGAGCAGCGACGCGACCACCCCAGCGCAGAGGAGCCATTGCCGCTTCATCGGGCGGGGCGATAGCCCGTTCGAGGGGCGCCCGCAATCACCCCGCGATCAGGTCGCGCGTGATCGCGGCGACGTCCGGGCAGCCGCAGAGGGCCATCGCGAGATCGATCTCCTCGCGCAAGATCGCGAGCGCCCGCTCGACCCCGCGCTGTCCGTCGTGCGCCAGCCCCCACAGGATCGGTCGCCCGAGCAGCACCGCGCGCGCCCCGAGGGCGAGGGCCTTGATCACGTCGGTCCCGCGCCGCACGCCGCCGTCCATGAGCACCGTCGCGCGTCCATCGACCGCGGCGACCACCTCGGGGAGCGCGCGGATCGTCGCGACGGAGGTGTCGAGCTGACGGCCTCCGTGGTTGGAGACCACGATCGCGTCGGCACCATACTCGACACAGCGCGCCGCGTCGTCGCCGCGGACCACGCCCTTCACCAACAGCGGCAGGCGCGAGATCCGCTTCAGCCACTCGAGATCGCGGAAGCTCAGCGACGGATCGAGGCGCTGCGCGACATAGGCGGCGAGGCCCGAGTCGGCGACGTCGGGGAGATCGGCCATGCCGGCGGCCGTCATGTTGGCGACCTGGAGGCCCGGCGGCAGTCGGAAGCGGTTTCGGCGGTCGCGCTCGCGGGTCCCGAGCAGCGGGGCATCGACCGTGAGCACCAGCGCGCGCGCCCCCGCGGCCTCGGCCCGCGCGACCAGCGCCGCGGTCTCCCCGCGGTCCTTGTAGACGTAGAGCTGGAAGAGGATCGGCGCCGGGCCAGCCCTCACCACCTCCTCGATCGGCGTGTTCGAGAGCGTGCTGTTGATCATCGCGATCCGGCCGGTCGCGGCCGCGCGCGCGGTCGCGACCTCGCCCTCCGGGTGCGCCATGCGCTGGAACGCGGTGGGCGCGATCAGGACGGGTATCGAGAGCGGTATCCCGAGCACGGTGGTCGACGGATCGCGTCGCGCGACGTCGACGAGGACCCGATACCGCAGGGCGATGCGCGCGAACGCGGCCCGGTTCTCCCGCAGCGTGTGCTCGTCGTGGGCGCCGCTCGCGTAGTAATCGAAGGCGTTTCGGTCCAAGCGCGCCGCCGCCGCCGCCTCGAGTTCGTCGAAATTGAGGGGCCCATCGTCCATGCCAGGCAGCCTCTCTCAAAAAAAGTGAACCGGTATGCCACCAGAATCGTGACATCTGTGACGAATGTGACATATAGGTGTCACAACACCTGGGAGCGACGATGAACTGCTTCGTACGGGAACCTGCTGCAGATCCTGCCGAGCACCGGGTCGCTTACGCCGATCCCGAGCGCGGCCCGCACTGTTTCTTTCGTCACTCGCACGCCGCAATGCAGCGTCGCTTCGTCGAGCTGGCCGGGGTGGACCGGATGCCCCGCGCCTTCCTGCACGGCAACCCCCACGTCGCCAACTACGCCAAGAACATGCGCGGGGCCGCGATGGTCGACTTCGACCGCGCGCGGTTCGGGCCGTTCGGCTACGACGTGAGCCGGTTCCTCGTCTCGGTATCGCTCTTGCGCCGCGATGAGAGCGACGGCCGTCTGCTCCACCCCGCGGTGATCGACTCCTTCCACCGCGGGTACACCGCGGGCTGCAGCGCCCCGGAGCGCCCGTTCGCGCAGATGCGCGACCTGCGCGAGAAGCCGACCAAGGCCTGGCAGCGCGACCTCGTGCGCTACCTCGAGAAGCGGCGCGCGTGGGGTGGGCGGCTCGCGAAGCACCCGATCGACGCGGGCTCGGCGCGGCTGCGCCGCCTCCTCGAGAGCTACCTCGCGAGCCGGGGCGAGCAGCACCTCGCGGACCGCTTCCGCATCGTCGCGGCGGCCGAGGTGCCCGGGAGCCTCGGCAAGGTGCACACGCTCCTCTACCTGATGTCCGACACCGAGTCGCTCGAGGACCGCTTCATCGACGTGAAGGAGGTCTATGACGAGCCCGACGACGAGCACTTCTTCCACACCTACGCGCACAACGGCGAGCGGATGGTCGCGGCGGGCGAGCTGCACGCGCCGGGCTGGGAGTTCATCCCCGGCTGGGCCACCGTCGACGGCGTCGAGTACTGGGTGCGCGGCGTCCCGCGCCAGAACGAGAAGCTCAAGGGTCGGCTGAGCACGATCCAGCAAGTCGACTTGACCTACTCGGTCGGCTCGCAGCTCGGCCGCGCGCACGGGCTCTCGGTGCGCGGCACGGACGCGCCGGGTCTGCTCGCGTGCTTCGAGGAGCGGTTCGACGAGCTCGTCGAGGTCGCGGTCGAGCTCCGCCACGAGATGCGCGCGGCGCACGGCGAGTACGTCTCGCAGGCGCGCCGCTGGAGGCACTGAGGCCGTGGGCACGGGGCTCCTCGCCGCCCTCGGCATCGTCGCGGTCCTCACGAGCGTGCTCTCGGTCGTGACCGGCGCGGCCGGCGGCGTGCTGCTCCTCAGCGGGCTGCTCCTGCTCGTGCCCGCCACCGCGGTCGTGCCGATCCACGGCGCGGTCCAGACCACCGCGTCGATCTCGCGCATCGCGCAGTTCCGCAAGCACATCCGCTGGGACATCGTCTGGCGCTTCACCGCGGGCGTGCTCCTCGGCTCGATCCTCGGCGTGTGGGTCGTGGCGCAGCTCGCGGAGACGAGCTCGGGCGTGATCAAGCTCCTGATCGCGGTGGCGATCTTCCTCTCGCTCTTCGCCCACAAGATCAAGCTCGAGGCGGCGCCGCGCTCGCTGCGCCTCTTCTACGTCGTCGGCTTCGTCACCGGCGCGCTCGGGATCGTCGCGGGCTCGACGGGGCCGATCGTCACGCAAGCGCTGCTCCTCTTCGGCGTGAGCAAGGAGCCGCACGTGGCGACCAAGAGCGTGGTCCAGGCGATCAGCCACGGGATCAAGCTCCCGCTGTTCGGGATGGCGCTCGGGTTCGACTTCGTGCCGTGGCTGATCCCGCTCGCGGTGATGACGGTCGCCTCGGTGATCGGGACCTCGCTCGGGGCGCGCATCCTCGAGCGCATGAGCGAGGCGCGCTTCGACCTCGCGGCGCGCGTGCTCCTCGGGATCGTGGTCCTGCAGATCGCCGCGACGGAGCTCTGGGCCCTCGTGGCCTAGCGTTCCTCGTCGCTCGCCATGCGCGCGCGTCAACCTAGCCTAGCAGACGTGGAGACGGTCGCCGACGCGCTCGAACGCTACCACCGCGACAACGGCTTCGCGGGGGACGCCATGACGGTCGAGACCCTGCAGGTGAGCGTGCTCGGTCTGCCCGCCGTCGACATGCCCAACCCGAGGTTCCAGCGACACCTCCTCGCGCGCCACGATCTGCACCACGTGTTGACGGGCTATCGGACGGACCTGCGGGGCGAGGCCGAGATGGGGGCGTTCGAGCTCGGCGCGGGCTCGCTCCACTGGTTCGTCTGGCTCAACAATTTCTCCGCGCTATTCCTCGGCGTGCTCTGTCCGTTCCGCACGGTGCGCGCGTTCGTCCGAGGCGTGAAGGCGCGCTCGCTCTACCTCGACGACGCGCCCTACGAGGCGCTCCTCGCGACGCCGCTCGACGAGCTGCGCCGGCGCCTGCGGATCGAGGCGCGCGGCGCGTGAGGGCGGCGCGCTCGATCCTCGCGCTCGCGCTCGTCGCGGGCGCGTGCGCCGAGGACCCGCCTCCCGCGCGGCCGGTCGAGCCGCCGGCCCCGGCCGAGGAGGCGCCCGAGCCGCTCCGGCTCGGGGTCCCGCCCCGCTCGATCGCGCGCGCGCGGCAGGAGGCGGCGGGCCTCTACCGGATGCCCGCGGCGCTGCGCCGACAGACCCTGACGGCGCGGCGCGCGCTCCCCGCGCCGAGCTACGCCGAGCTCGTCACGGACGCGGACGCGCACGCCAGCGAGCGGGCGAGCTTCGAGGGCCGCGTCGGCTTCGTGCGCTCCGCGGGGCCGCGCCTGTGGATCCTGCCGCTCCACACGCGGCGCGACGGTGAGCGCTGGGTCGACCCGATCTACGTGCTCAGCACGATCCCGCCGCTCCTCCCCGTCGACGGCGGCGCCATCGCTCGGATCGACGGCTGGGTCGTCGGCGCGCGCACGATCGGGCAAACCACATTGCCCCTGATCGTCGCCTACTACGTCGAGCGCACGGACGCGGAGCCCGAGAACGAATGATCGCAAGCAAAGTTGTCAGAAGCGCCATCCCTCCGAGGCGCGTGCGAGGGCCTCGTCCGGGCTCGATCCCTGCGTGAGCCAGTAGAGCCCCGCGAAGAGCAGCGCGACTCCCACGCCGAGGGCCACGCTCCCGATGTAGATCGCCTCCTGCGCGGGCGCGCCGTCCTCGATCCAGTCCCAGCTCTGGAACCCCGCGACGACGAGCGACACGCCACCGCCGAGCGTGAGGACCGCGCCCGGGATGACGAGCGCGAGCGGACCCGCGAGCGAGGTCGGACGCTGCGGGGCCGACTCGGGCGCGTCGAGCGCGGTCCCCGAAGAGGGGAAGGGCTGATCCTGCGCGGCCGCGCGTCCGAGCGGGGCGCAGGCGAGCAGGGCGAGGAGGAGGGCGGAGGTTCGCATCGACCCCAGAGTCAGCAGGAGCCGTGCCGCGTCGCGCACCGTCTTCGCTTCGGCACGCTTGGCACAGCCTGACATTCATCGAGTGTGCGGAGCGGGCCTCAATTCACGGCACGCGCTTCGCAATGCCGACGGTCGTGCTTCGCTTCACCCTCGCGCTCTCTCTCTCGATGATCCTCCTGACCGCCTGCGGTCCCACCCACACGATCGAGCAGAGCACGCTCGTGCCGCTCCCCACCGCGCCGGCGGCGGCCTCGACCGCGGGCGGGATGGCGATCGATCTCGGCGCCTCGATCCCCACCGACGCGTCGAGCACGCGCGCGTCCGGACCGAGCGGGGTCGCGATCCCCGTCGCGCAGCCCGAGGCCGCGCTCTCGCTCCCGCTCTGGAACGCCGTCGCGCTGCGCGGCTTCTTCCAGCTCGCGATCGGCGACGAGCGCCGCCAGGTGACGGGGACCATCGACGCACCGTCGGACGCCGCGTGGGTGGGCTGGGCGCGAGCGTCCGGTTCCTCTTCGCCGACGCGATCGTCTTCCTCGACGTGGCCCCGAGCCTCGGCTTCGCGGCGGTGCCGAGCCGCCTCGAGATCACCTCCCACCCCTACTGCGAGCCCTTCCGGGAGCCGTGCGACGAGACGCCGCGCAGCTACCAGCGCAGCTACCACGAGGTGATGCCGCTCTTCGCGCTCTCGCTCCGCGCGGGGGTGCGGCCGATCGAGTGGCTCTCGCTCGACGCGGGCGCGACGGTGCGCAACCAGCCCACCAACGAGGCCGCGTTCACCACCGGGAGGCGCCGGGGTCGAGTGTGTCGGCGGGCCCCATCGGCGTGGTGCTCCACGGTGGGCTCCGCGTCGACTTCCTCGAGGAGCTCGGGGTGCGTGCCGACGTGCAGTGGCCGGTCGAGCTCGGGCTCGAGTACGGGCCGATCTTCACCGTCGGCGTCGAGGGACGCATCGGATCGAACCGCAACGAACCTTTCGGGCTACGGATCTGAGCGCGGCGTCAGTACTGCGGCGGGTCCTCTAGCGCGCGCTCGAGCGCGTCGCGCAGCTCGGGCGAGAGGCCCTCGGGGATGCCCGGCGGCAGCCCTCCGGCCGCCCCGTCCCCGTCCCCGCGCATGTCCTGCTCGGCCGCGATCTGCGCCTGGTTGTAGGCGTTCGTGTCGGGTCGGAAGAAGGTGAGCGCGAGCTGGTTGCCGAGGTTGTCGAACGCGCGGTCGGCCATCACGGAGTACACGAGGCCGTCGCGGTACGCGCTGTCGCCGGTCGGGTCGATGCCCGCGTAGCTGTGCACCGTGAAGTGCTCGGGCGGCTCCACCGACGTGTCGAAGCCCCAGGTCTCGGTCGAGCCCGGGATCCGCATGAGGATGTGGAAGTCGACGTGGATGCCGACGAAGCCGCGCGTCGAGGTGTCGGACGTGTAGACGCTGCCGCTCGGGCGGATCGTGTAGCTCACGTCGAAGGTGGGCTGCGTGATCGCCTCGCTCGCGTCCGTCGCGATGCGGCCCGCGTGCTCGAGCTGCATCACGTCCTCCGGGAAGATCGGCGCGAAGCCGCGCTGCAGCACCTGCGTGATCCGGGTCTCGCGCGGCGCGCTCCGCTCCTCGGTGAAGTGCGGCGAGACCGGGGCGATGCCGCCGGTGACGCCCTGCACCTCGCCGAAGAGATCGAGGTTCTGATCGATCATCGCGAGGGCCTCGCCGCTCGGGGCGAAGAACCGCACGCGCACCGGCGGCGAGTCGTGCTCCTCGAGCCACGCGAGCAGGCGGCCCATGAACACGGGCATCGTGGGATCGCCGGTCGCGGCCTGGCTCAAGAAGTCTCGTCGCACATGGACGAAGCGCTCGTGGATCGCCGCGCGAGCCTCCTCGATGCGCGCGCTGTCCGGGTGCGCGCGCACGAAGTCGCGGAGCGCGGACACGGTCCCCGCCTGCTGCGCCTCCGCGAAGGCGGCCTCGGGCAAGAGCTCGTCGATCACCTCGCGCTGGTGGCGGCCCTCGCCCGCGACGTAGGCCTGGAACGCCCACGTCGTGTCGTGGCGCTGGGCCTCGGCGAACGCGACCTCGTCGCTCGCGAAATTGCGGCCGAGCCAGAGGGGCGGCGCGAGCAGCATCGCGCTCAACGAGACGAGCGCCGCGCGCTCGACCACGGCGCCCGCGGGCTTCGCGAGGACGCCGGCCTTGTGCTCGGTCGGATCCGCCGGGCGATCCGCGGTGCGGTAGGTGGTCGGCCTCGCGCCGCCGCCTTGGCGCAGCGCCTCGGCGGCGAGCCGGTCCGCCACGATGGGGTCGTTCCACTGATCGGTGATCCGCGCGTCGAAGAACACGTCGAGCCGCGCGAGCGCGTCCAGGTCCTGGAGCTGCACCGCCTCGCCGATGCGCTGCTGCGAGAAGCGCAGGTCGTCCATGACCTGCTCGGCGAGCGCCTGGCCGCGCACCGTGAAGTACTCGCGGCCGTAGCCCTCGAAGTGGAAGTTCAGATCCGTGCCCTGGTAGACGCCGTTGACGTGGCGGTGCACGCCGTCGAGCTTGAGGAGCCGGCCCATCGGCACGATCGTGAGCTTGCTGTCGGTGGCGATGACCAGGTCCGTCGCGAAGACGTAGCGCCCGCGCTGGAACGGGATGTTCGCGGCGAGGCGCGAGGTGCGCACCGCGCGGAGCACGCCCCACGCGGCGAGGAAGAGGCCGAGCGCGTAGCCGCCCATGAACGGCAGGGGCTGATCGAAGTCGCGGAGGTCGCCGAACTCGATCACCGCGGTGCCGGCGGCGAGGCCGAGGCCGCACAGCGCGAGCAGCGCCCAGCCGACGATCGCGCCGCCGGTCGAGCTCGCCTGCGAGAGGATCGGCGCGGGCGTCCCGCGCCCGTGCGTGGCGTCGGTGAAGCGCTGGCGGGTGACGGGATCGAGCGCGTTGAACTCGATCGTGCGGTAGGGCGGCGCGGGCGGAGGATTGGGCTGGTTCATGGGAGCACCACGTGGCCCATTGTGCGCTCGATCGACCCCGATCTTCCCCGCCGTTCGCGGCGCGGTGGTATGCCTCCGCGATGAGCCGGATCGAGGAGCTCGCGGCGTGGGCGCACGCGCTCGCGTGGGAGGACGTGCCCGAGGCGGTGCGGGAGCTCGCGCGCGCGCAGCGGCGCTCGGTGCTCGGGGCGATCGCGGCCTCGACCGGCGACGCGGCCGCGGGGCGCGTCGCGGGCGCGGTGGCCGCGCGGGCCGCGCCGGGCCCGGCGCCGCTCGTGGGGACCGAGCGCTCCGTCGCCGTCGACGACGCGATCTACGCGGCCTCCGCGCGCTCGATCGGCCTCGACTTCGACGACTACCTCTGCTTCGGGCACAGCGGGCACTCCGCGGTGCTCGTGCCGCTCTTGCTCGCCGCGGAGACCGGCGCGAGCGGGCGCGCGCAGCTCCTCGCGCAGATCGCGGCGAACGAGATCGAGGCGCGCCTCGGCGGCGCGTGCCTGATCGGGCCGCTCAACGGGCAGCTCTGGTCCTTCATCCACGCGGCGGGCGCCGCGATCGCGGCGGGGCGGCTCCTCGAGCTCGACGCGGGGCGCCTCGCGCACGCGCTCGCGCTCTCGCTCTACCAGGCGCCGCGGCCGACGGTGCCCGGCTTCATGGCGCCCGACAGCAAGCTCCTCACCGCGGCGGAGCCGACGCGGATCGGGACGAACGCCGCCCACCTCGCCGCGCGCGGGGTCACGGGCCCGCTCGACGCGCTCGATCATCCGCAAGGGTTCTTGTCGGCGTTCGCGTTCGCGCCGCTGCCCCGGATGCTCGACCTCGGCGGGTGGGCGACGCGCACGCTCTGCGTGAAGCCGTACCCGGGCTGCGCGTACGTCGACACCGCGCTCGACGCGGTGCTCTCGCTCGGGCCGATCGAGCCCGCGTCGATCGAGGAGGTGCGCGTCGACGCGGGCCTGTTGACCTGCGGCATGGACGGGCTCTCGACGCCGTACACGCGCGGCGGTCCGTCGCCGGTCACCGTGACGTTCTCGCTCCGGTGGAACGTCGCGATCGCGCTCGTCGCGGGGCGCGTGGGGCCCGGCGAGGTGAGCGAGGAGTGGCTCGGCGAGCACGCGCGCACGCTGAGCGCGCTCGTGCCGAAGGTGCGCCTCGAGCACGACGCGGAGCTCACGCGGCGGACGCTCGCCGCGTTCGCCCCGGTGCTCGCGCCGCGCGCGGTGCTCGCGGGGGTGCCGCCGCGCGTGCTCCTCGCGGGCTTCGCCGCGATGCGCCGCGAGCACCACTCCGTGCGCCTGCGCCTGCGCGACGTTCGCGCCCTGTCGGCGCTCCGCGGCGGCGAGGTCCCGTGGGACGACGCGGCCCTGGGCGCGTTCCGCATGACCTTCCCGGCGCGCGTGCGCGTGCGCGCGGGCGGGCGCGAGCACGTCGCCGAGGTCGACGTCCCGCGCGGCGGCGCGGGGC
>JAYRVK010000457.1:0-4909 GCA_041918555.1 Sandaracinaceae bacterium | reverse complement strand
TCGTCGAGCGCGACGCGCGGGGACCAGCCCGCGGCCGAGAGATCTTGTCGGTAGAAGCGGTGCGAGCCGCGGCCGAAGAGCGCGAGCGAACCGTCCTCGGCGACCGCGAGGGTGGGGAGCTCGAAGCCCTGCTCCTCGCCCTCGCGGTCTCGATCGCGATCCGTCATCGGCGCCGCGGGCTCGAGCACCTCGCCGGCGTCGGTCACGAAGCGGAGCGCGATCCACTTCACGAGGTCCGGCTCGCCGCCGTCCTCGCGCACGTTGTGGTGGAACGCGATCCACGCGCCGCCGTCGACCACGGCCACGTCCGGCGCGGCCGCCGTGCCGAAGGCCTTCCAGGCCAGCGTGCGCGCGCCGTCGCGGACGGCGACGACGGAGCTCCACCCGCGCTCGCGCACGATCTCGACCGTCCACGTCCCTTGCGCGCTCCGATCCCAGGCCGCGGGATCGTCGGCGAGGCGCGGGCGCGGCTCGCGCGTGAGCGCGACGATCGCGGGCGCCCGCTCGACCACGCGCTCGGCGCCGTCGAGCCCGAAGGCGATCAGCGCCTCGCCGTCGGGCTCCGTCGCGAGGGCCCACAGCTCCACCCGCCCCTCGACCCGCACGAAGCGCGGCGCCCGCAGGTAGCGGTCTTCGCGGTGCGGGAGGAGCGACGGCATGCCCCCGAACTCTAGTTCGCGTAGCCGAGGGCGCGAAGCTGGGCCCGGATCGTGTCGTCCATCTCGGCGCTCTCCTGCTCGAGCGGGCCCACCGGATCCTGGAACGCGCGCGTCCACTGCCCGCGGTTCGTGGCGCCGAGGAACTGGCCGAGGAGGATCCGCGTGTAGCGCCCCGCGATCGGCAGCTCGTGGACCTCGCGCTCCTCGCGCTCGCCGGGGTCGGCGCCGAGATCGAAGATCACGCTGCTCAGGTTCGCGCGGGTCACGAGCTTGTAGCGCCCCGCGCGGGCGACGCGGCGGATGTCCTGGAAGTCGCTGAACGCGACCTGCGGCCCGACCGGCACGTGACCGAGCGCGTCCGGCACGAGGCTGCGCCCCTCGGCGCGCGCGAGGCCCTCGACGCCGGCGAAGTCGAGCGCGGTCTGCGCGACGTGCAGCGTGCTCACGGTGTGCGAGACGCGCCGGCCCGCGGGGCCGCCCGGGATGCGCATCATCAGCGGCACGCCGATCAGCTCCTGGAAGATCGAGTGGCCGTGCCCGTAGGAGCCGTGCTCCTGGAACTCCTCGCCGTGGTCGGCGGTGATGATGATGACCGTGTCGTCGGCGACGCCGAGGCGCTCGAGGCGCGCGAGGAACTCGCCGAAGTGGTGATCGTGGTAGCTGATCTCGCCGTCGTGGAGCGCCTCGAGGCGGACCTGGTCGGCCTCGTCGAAGGTGACGCGCCCGCGCTTGGCCTGCTCGAGGAGGTCCGCGGTGAGGCGCGGCTGCACCTGGCCCGCATATTGACTTGCGTCGTACATCCCGAGGAACGACGCCGGCGGATCGTAGGGGACGTGCGGATCGATCGTCTGGATGTAGGCGAAGAAGCGATCGTCCGCGTGCTCCTCGATGAAGTCGCCGGCCTGCGCGAACACGTCCTCGGCCTCGGTGCTGCGGCCGTCGCGGATGTAGTTGTTGTACGTGTCCCAGCCCTGATCGAAGCCGAAGCGATCCGAGACGTAGCCGTTCGCGATGAAGCTGCCGGTGGCGAAGCCGGCCGCGCGGAAGGCCTCGCTCACGAGCTCCGCGCCGTCGGGGAGCCGGGCCTCGGAGGTCTTGGCGCCGTGCGTGCTGGGGGTGAGCCCCGTGAGCACCGACGCGCACGCCGGCTTGGTCCAGTTCTCGGGCGACTGCGCCTGCTCGAAGACCACGCCCTCGGCCGCGAAGCGATCGAGGTGGGGCGTCTGGACGCGCGAGCTCGGGTCGTACGCGCGCAGCCGGTGCGCGGCGAGGGTGTCGACGAGGAGCACGATCACGTTCTGCGCGGGCTCGGGCCGCTCGTGGACCTCGGGCGGCTCGACCATGATCGACGGCGTCGACCACGCGACGCGGCCCGCGCCCTCGCCCGAGACCTCGAGCTCGAGGCGCACGACCTGGCCCGACCACCCGCCGAGGCTGATGGCCTGATCGCTCCAGGTGTCGCCGGGGCGGGCATGGAAGATCTCGTTGCGCTCGCCGCCCTCGGGCGTGACGAACACGCGGGCCATCCCCCCGCCCGCGCCCTCGGCGCCGAGCCCGAACACGAGGCGGCCGTTCGCCGGCACCTCGAGGTACCAGCTCAGCGTGGTCGGCGCGCGGAACGCGAGCGCGCGGCGCTCGAGCCCGCCGAGCTCGACCGAGCTCACCATCGTGTCCCACTGGGGTGGCGCGAAGTCCTCGCTCGGCGCGGGCGCGCCCTCGATCACGCGGATCGAGCCCACCGCGGCCGCCACGTCGGCGCCGTCGACGACCGCGGTCCCGCCGAAGCGCAGGAGCAGCGCGTTCTCGCCGACCCGCACGTGCTCGGCCGGGATCGGCACGTCGTAGTCGCGGAACTGATCGTCGCCCTCGAGCACCACGCCGCGGATCGACTGGCCGTTGAGGTAGACCTGCATGCGGTGCGAGCCCACCGGCCGCACCGACAGGCGCAAGGTCAGCGCGGTGGAGCGCTGCGCGGGGAAGAACACGCGCGCGGTCTCGCCCGCGTAGGTGAACGCGACGTCGCCGTCGGCGCCGTCCGCGCCCCAGCCGGAGCCCCAGTTCCCCACGGTGTACTTCGCGCGCGCGGGGCCCCCGAAGCCGATGTAGAGCCCGTGGTGATCGATGTCCGCGAGGTGCGCGAGCTCGAGCAAATCGCTTTGCATCGTGAGCGACGCGGCCTGCGCGGGCCGATCGCCCTCCGCCTCGGGCGCGATCGGCCCCGGATCCCCGCCGCAGCCGCAGCCCGAGAGGAAAAGGCTCAGCGTCAGCGCTCCCGCTCGCAGCTCGCTCCGCATGCATCCCTCCGTGCACGCGAGGCCTCGCCCGGCCGCGCGCGTGATGATCTCCGTCGTCGGCTACCACGCGCCGATCCGAGGGCGCAAAAAAGTGGCGGCTACTCGAGCGGCTCGGCGCGGGGCGCGGGCCGATCGGGGTGCTCGGCGAGGAGCTGCTCGAGCGCGTCGAGGATCGCGGGCACCCCGGAGCCGGTGACCGCGCTGAACACGAAGAGCCGCGCGATGCCGCGCGCGCGCAGGGCCTCGCGCAGCTCGGCCTCGGCGTCCCTCGTCTCGGGCAGGTCCGCCTTGCTCAGCGCGACCAGCGTCGGCCGCGCGGCGAGCTCCGGATCGAAGCGCGCGAGCTCCGCGGTGAGCACGTCGAAGTCGCGGGCGGGCTCGCGCTCCGGATCGGGATCGAGCGCGAGGATGTGGAGCAGCGCGCGGCAGCGCTCGACGTGCTTGAGGAAGCGGTGCCCCAGGCCCTGCCCCTCGGCCGCGCCCTCGATGAGGCCCGGGATGTCGGCCACCACGAACGAGCGATCCACGTCCCGGTGCACGACGCCGAGGTTCGGCGTGAGCGTCGTGAAGGGGTAGTCCGCGATCTTCGGGCGCGCGCGAGAGATGCTCGCGATCAGCGTGCTCTTGCCGACGTTGGGGAAGCCGAGGAGCCCCACGTCGGCGAGGAGCTTGAGCTCCATGCGCACGTGCCGGCGCTCGCCCGGCGTGCCGGGCTCGGCCTTGCGCGGGGCGCGGTCCGTCGGCGTCGCGAAGTGGATGTTGCCGCGGCCGCCGCGGCCGCCCTCCGCCACGATCACGCGCTCGTCGATCGTCGCGAGATCGAAGAGGAGCTCGCCGGTCT
Source organism: Sandaracinaceae bacterium (assembly GCA_041918555.1). GTDB lineage: Bacteria > Myxococcota_A > Polyangia > Polyangiales > Sandaracinaceae > JACKEC01. Next base: position 1,115 of record JAYRVK010000457.1, on the reverse strand, counting down.
CGAGATCGTAGACCTGCGTGCCGACCGGGACCTCGACGACCACGTCCGCGCCGGCCTTGCCGTACTGGTCCTTGCCGCGCCCGTGCTCGCCGCGCTCCGCGGCGATGCGGCGCTTGTAGCGCAGGTCCATCAGCGTCCCGAGGCGCGTGCGGGCCACGAGCACCACGTCGCCCCCGTCGCCGCCGTCGCCCCCCGAGGGGCCGCCGAGCGGACGGTGCTTCTCGCGGCGGAACGCCACGCAGCCGTCCCCGCCGTCGCCGGCGATCAGCTCGATCTCGATCTCGTCGACGAAGCTCATGGCGCGAGGGTGCGTAGCAAGCCCGACGCCCCCGCGCATGCCGAGCCCCCGATCATTCGTTGGGCCGGCCCGGTCCGGGCTAGTATCCCGCCGCATGGCCGAGAGCCGCCAGACCGCGCTCGGGGTCGCGCGGGAGCGCTTCGTGGAGTCCTTGCCCAAGAAGGCCCGCGAGATCCGCGCGTCGCTGGCGCTCCTCGCGGGCGCGCCGGCGGACGTGCGCAGCCGCGAGGAGCTGCGCCGCCGGCTGCACGCCCTCTACGCGAGCGCGCAGGTGTTCCGGATCGCGGCGCTGGCCGACGCGATCCGCGACGCGGTCACGCGGATCGACTCCGTGCGCCGCCGGAACCGCGCCTTCACGCAGCGAGAGCTGGACGAGCTCACGACGCTCGCCGCGACGATCCCCGCCCTCGCCCACGGGCCGCCGAGCGCCGAGTCGATCCCGCCGGGCCCCGGCCGGCCGAGCAGCCACCCGAGCCATCCGCCCAAGCCCGCGGTCGAGCGCGCGCCGACGGTCGACACGATCATCAGCGTCCTCGTGATCGACACCCCCGACTGGCAGGCCCGCGTGCGCGCGGCGCTCCCGCCGGAGCGCTTCGAGGTCGTCGCGGCCGAGGATCTCGAGGAGGCGCTCCGCCTCGCGCGGACCGGCTCGCCGGACGTCGTGCTCGCGGATCGGGGGCTCGTGCTGCGACCCGGCGCGGAGCTCATCGAGCGGCTGCGCGCCGACCCGCTGACCGACTTCGTCCCGGTGGTGCTGCTGCCCCCGCCCGGCGCGCCGCTCGACCCGATCGCCGTGCGCGAGGCCGGCGCGGACGAG
>JAYRVK010000456.1:0-4757 GCA_041918555.1 Sandaracinaceae bacterium | reverse complement strand
TGGGGCCCCGACTCGCGCGCGAGGAAGATCTCGGCCATCCCGCCCGACGCGAGCCGACCGATCACGTCGTAGCGCCCGATGCGCGCGATCGGTTCGAGGGCGGCCAGGGAACGCACGTCGGCACGAGCATACCCCCCCCGCGGAGGGCCGGATCGCAGCTTTCTTTGGGGGTGATCCGGTGTGGGATAGGGTCGCACCTATGCCTACCGCTGCCCGCCTCGCCCGCGTCGCGCTCGCCGCCCGCCCCGCCCCGTTCGTCAAGTGGGTCGGCGGCAAGGGCCGCCTCCTCTCGCAGCTGATCCCGCTCCTCCCCTCGGGCGTGGATCACATGCGGCACGTCGAGCCCTTCATGGGCGGGGCCGCGCTCTTCTTCCAGCGCTGGCCCACGCGCGCGCTCCTGTGCGACGTGAACGCGGATCTCGTCCAGACGTACACGATGGTCCGCGACCGCGTCGACGAGGTGATCGACGCGCTCGGCCCGCTCGCGCACCGGCACGACGCCGAGCGCTACTACCGCGTGCGCGAGCGCTACAACGCCTCGCGCGGCGCGACCTCGGGCCCCGAGCGCGCGGCGATGTTCATCTACCTCAACAAGACCTGCTTCAACGGCCTGCACCGCGTGAACCGCCGCGGCGAGTTCAACGTGCCCGCGGGCCGCTACAAGAACCCCCGCATCCTCGACGACTCCGCGCTCCGCGCCGCGAGCGTCGCGCTCCGATCCGCGGAGCTCGTCGTCGACGGCTTCGAGTCCCTCGTCGCGCGCGCGCGGCCCGGCGACTTCGTCTACATGGACCCGCCGTACGAGCCGGTCTCGCGCACCGCGAGCTTCACGAGCTACAGCAAGGACGGCTTCGGCCAAGAGGATCAGGCGCGCCTGCGCGACGTGTTCGACGAGCTCACGCGCCGCGGCTGCCGCTGCATGCTGTCGAACAGCGACGTGCCGTTCATCCGCGACCTCTACCGCGCGCACCGCATCGACGTGGTGAGCGCGCCGCGGGCGATCAACTGCGACGCGGGCGGGCGCGGCAAGGTGCCCGAGGTGGTCGTGCGCAACTACTGAGGCGCGGGTCTGCGCTATCCTCGGCGCCTCGAAGGGGGTGGGGGCGATGACGACTCGCGTCGTGGGGATGCTCGGGCTGATGGCGCTCGCCGGCTGCGGCGGCGCGCAGGCGGGCGCGGAGGAGGCCGCCCCGGCGGCCGGCGGGGAGGCGGCTCGGCTCGAGGGCGCCGCCGACGTGGCGCCCGAGGCGCTCGCGGAGGCGCGCGCGTGCGACGGCGGCGACGCCTTCGCGTGCGCGGAGCTCGGCCACCGGTACCGCGCGGACGACCGCGGCGTGCCCGAGGACTCCGAGCACGCGCGCGATCTCTACGCGCGCGCGTGCGACGCGGGCGAAGCGCGGGGCTGCGGGTACCTGTCGGCGCTCTACATGCTCGGCGCGACCGTCGAGGAGGACCACGCGCGCTCGTTCGAGCTCGCGACGCGCTCGTGCGACGCCGGCGACGTGGTCGGCTGCTTCAACCTCGGGTGGTCGTACGAGAACGGGCTGGGCACGCCGGTCGATCACGCGCGCGCCTTCGAGCTCTACGATCGGGCCTGCCGGTCCGGTCGGCTCGAGGGGTGCTCGAGCCTCGGCGAGGCGTACGAGAACGGCCGCGGGACCGAGGTGGATCTCGCCCGCGCGGTCGAGCTCTACACCCAGGCGTGCGAGGGCGGCGACGGCTGGGGCTGCTGCCTCCTCGGCGCGCTGCACCGCGACGGACGCGGCGTGCCCGCCGACCCGGCCCGCGCCGCGGAGCTCTTCGCGCGCTCGTGCGAGCTCGGCGACTCCGACGGGTGCGCCGCGCGCGACGCCGCGGCCGCGGCTACGACGACGCCTTGACGAGGGGCCGGTGGGCGGCGGGCGGCGAGACGCCGTCGAGCTCGTTCACGCTGACCCCCGAGGCCTTCAAGAAGTCGATGACCGTAGGGTTCGTGCTCCGCAGGATCTCGTCCGGCGTACAGCTCGTCTCGATGCGGCCCTGGTAGAGCATGCTCACGCGCGTCCCGATCTCGAACACGCTCGCCATGTCGTGCGTGATCACGATCGAGGTCACGCCGAACTTCTCGCTCGTCTCGCGGATGAGCTCGTCGACCCGGCGCGAGCTCAGCGGATCGAGCCCGCTGGTCGGCTCGTCGTAGACGAGGATCGCCGGCTCGAGCACGAGGGCTCGCGCGAGCGCGGAGCGCTTGTTCATGCCGCCCGAGATCTGCCCCGGCAGCTTGTAGGCGGCGTGCGCCACGTTGAGATCCTCGAGCCGCGAGAGCACGCGCTGCTTGATCTCCTTCTCGCTCATGCTCGTGTGCTCGCGCAGCGGGAACGCCACGTTGTCGAACACGGTCATCGAGTCGAAGAGCGCGCCGAACTGGAAGACCATCCCGAACTTCTTGCGGATGGGGACGAGCTGCCAGTCGTTGAGCGGCACGATGTCGACGCCGTCGACGAGGATCTCCCCCGCGTCCGGGCGCTCGAGGCGCAGCAGCTGGCGCGTGAAGACGCTCTTCCCGGCCCCCGAGCCCCCGATGATGACGTTGATCTCCCCGCGGTGGACGTCGAGCTCCACGCCGCGGAGGATGTCGACCCCGTCGTAGCCCTTCACGAGCCCGCGCACACGGATGTGGACCGGATCGGCGAGCGCCTCGGCCGCGGCCTTCTCCGCGGCGGGGTCTTTCCGTTCCGAGCGCCACCACATGGTCAGCCGCTCGTGATCTTCGCGATCACCTCGCGCAGCTCGTCGTCGCTCCCGTAGATCTCCTCCACGTGATCCGAGTGCACGATCGTGCGGACGAAGCGCTTCAGGTAGTCGCGCGGGCTCCGCGCCTCGCCGACCACCGTGCAGAGCTCGGCCACGAGCGCGGGCCGGCGATCGTCGTCGATCTCGATCAGCGAGGCCGACACGAGCGCGGCGAGCGCGCTCTCGACCTCGCGCGTGATCTGCGGGCTCGCGGGCGCGCGGGGCGCGGAGGGATCTGCGCCGTCGAGCGCAGAGAGCAGGAGCCCCACGTCGATGGGGTCGTCGTCGCCGTCGTCGGGCGGAGGGGGCGGATCGGAGGCCATCGGCCGGGAACATAGCTCGAAATCGGCGAGCCGCGCCTCGTCCACCGGCGAGCGGCGATCGCCGCCGCCCGTTTCGCCACCTCGCCGATCCGCAGGCGGCCTTCCGGCACGCCGCGTGGTGCACGCACGATCCGCGACGCGTCCCGAGGAGTCGCACCGGCTTCGCGGTGACCGGCCGCGTGCGTGACCGCCGGTTCCTCGTCCACGCGGTCTGCGTCGCGAGCGAGCGGCCCCCGTCGAGCCGCACGCGGCGCCCCCCGGCGCCACCGCCGGGTCTCTCGCCGCGGGCGCGGCGACCGCCGCCGCCCGTTTCGCCACTTCGCCGATCCGCGCGCGCAAGTGCGCGGGATCACGGAGGCACCCGTCCGGCACGGCGTGTGGTGGACCGCTCGGCGTGACCGCGCCCCGCCGCATCCCGATGGCTCGCACCACGTTCGCGATCTCGCGCCGCGTGCACGACCGGCGGTTCTTGTTGCGTCCCGACGCCAAGCTCACCGCGCTCTTCAGCTGGCTGCTCGCGGTGCTCGCGCCGCACTTCGGTGTCGAGCTCAACGCCGTGTGCGTGATGAGCACGCACTACCACCTCGTGCTGACCGTCGCGAACCAGCGCATCAGCCCCTTCTTCGAGCACCTCAACGCACGGCTCGCCAAGGGCGTCAACGTCCTGCGCGGCGCGCGCCGCGGCATCGTGTGGGAGCCGGGCGGGCTCAGCATCGTCGAGCTGAAGACCGCGGACGCGATCGTCGAGGCCATGGCCTATGCGATCGCCAACCCGGTGGCCGCCGGACTGGTCTGGCGTCCCGAGGACTGGCCCGGCCTGAACGTCCAGGCCCACGAGCTCGGGATGCGCGTCCTCTCGGCCCCGCGGCCCGGCTTCTTCTTCGACCCCGCGGAATGGAGCGAGCACACCTCGTTGCGGGTCGTGATCCCCGGGTGCCTGATCCTGCTCTACGGCGAGGACGGTGCGCGCGAGCGCATCGCCACCGAGGTCGAGCGTCTGCTCGCCCTCGCACGGGCCGACATCCGCGCCCGCTACGCCAAGGTCCTCGGCCCGGTCGCCGCCCGCAACGCCAGCCCGTTTCGTCGCGCGAAGAGCTGGGAGACCTTCGGCGAGCCCAGCCCGCACTTCAAGAGCGGCCGCGGGCGCGTCGTCGAGCGCATCGAGGCGGCGCTCGAGCTCGTCGCGTTCCGCCGCGACTACCGCGACGCGTGGCTCCGCTACCGCGCCGGCGAGCACGACGTGGTGTTCCCGTACGGGACCTACCTAATGTGGGTCCGGCACCACGTCCGCGTCGCGCCGCCGCCTTCGTAGCCGGTTCGAGCGCCGCCGGACGCCGGCCTGGGAACCGCCGGTTCCCGGGCCGCGGTCCGTCCGTCGGACGCGAGCACCGCGGCCGGACGCGGTGGAGCATCGGTTCGAGGGGCTGTCCAGGAGCCGCGAGCGCGGTTCGCGAGGTCTGCCCCGCCCTCCGGGTCGACCGCTCCACTAGCGCCAAGCCGCAGCAAGCACTTTTAGTTGTCGCGACCCCGGGTCCGATCACTCCCCGCCGCCCGCATCGCGGTGCCGCGAGGGACCCTCGCGGTGACCCGCCGCACGCTCGAGCGCAAGCTCCTCTGGACGCCGACGGCGCCCGAGGTGCACGAGGGGTTGCTCTACTCGCT
>JAYRVK010000455.1:0-9459 GCA_041918555.1 Sandaracinaceae bacterium | reverse complement strand
GCACAGCTCGAAGGGCTCGAGGCGCGACAGACCGTGTCCGACTGGGTCCTCTGGCCCGGCGCGCTGCTCGGCGTCGCGTCGATGGCCACCGGAGTCGGCGTCGCCTTCCTCGGCACCGACGAAGCGGCCGCGGTGGGTGCCAGTCTCTTGGTCGGAGGACTCGTCGTCCTCCTCTCGGCGCTGCTCGTGAGCGCGGGCGTGCGCCCGACCGAGAACGACGTGCGGCAGATCTTCCTGCCCGTTCACGAGACCTACCAAGGACTCGATGATTGGGGCCTCGCGGATCCGCCCACCCGACGGCGGCGCTAGCAGCCTTCAGACGAGCGCGCCGTCGCCGAACCACGCGGAGAGCACCTCCGCGAGCTCCGCGGGCCGCTCGTTGTGGAGCGAGTGCCCCGCGTCGCAGAAGCCCCGCCACGCGACGTTCTTCATCTTGGCCGCGCGCATCTTCGCGTAGAGATCGTGCGTCGCGGTGGCGAGCCGCTCGGGGAAGAGGTTGTCGCGGCAGCCCGCCATGAGGAGGAGGGGCGCCGTGTACGCGCGGTAGGGCTGCGTCGCGTCGGCGGCGATCCCGTGGTGCGAGAAGCGCATCTGCTCCCACGCGAGCTGCCAGTGCGCCGCGCGGAACTCGGGGGAGAAGATCTCGCGCCGCGCCTCGAGGCACTCCTCGAACAGCTGCTGGCGGAGGTCCGGGTACCACCCCGACCAGTACCAGTGCTCGGGCTGCGCCTCGACGATCGGGACGCCGGCGATCTTCACCGGCTCGGTGAGCAGCTTCGCGTAGTCCTTCCAGCCGTACTTCGAGCGCGCCGCGGGGAGGCGGCTCATCCGCTCCTGGGCCACCGCCCAGCCGTGCACCATCCACGGGCTCGACGTGTCGCCGTCGGGGTCCGCGGGGAAGTGCCAGGCGCTCCCCGGCGACCACGCCGCGAAGCGCCCCGCTCCTGCGATCTGCGACGCGCGCGCGGACAGACGCAGCGAGAGGTTCCCGCCGAGGCTGCCCCCGCCGAAGTGCACCTTGCGGTTCGCGCCGGGGAGCTCGCCGCGCTCGCGCAGGAGGCCCACGAGCCCGAGGGCGAACTCGAGCAGGTAGTCGAGCCCCGCGGTCCGGAACGTCGCGGTGGCGGCGGGGAAGGGCTCGCCGCGCGTGAAGCCAGAGCCGCCGGGCAGATCCGGGACCAGCACGCGGAACCTCGCCGCGAGGGCGGGGACGACCGCGTCGAGCTCCTCGAGCTTGCTCGAGTGGCCGTGCAGGAGCACGACCACCGGCGCATCCTCGGGCCCCTCGAGGACGTAGCGCGCGTCGACCTCGAACTCGCGCCGCCTCGCGCGCGTCACGTTCGCCTCGAACGCGAAGCGGCCGGTGCGGCGCTCGACGAGCGGCGTGCTGCCGACGTTCACCGCGCGGTGCGGCGGATCGATCTCGCCGACGACGGGGATCCACGCGTCGCCGAGCCGCGCGCGCACGGCCGCGCGTCCCCCCGCGAGCTCGTCCCGGACCGAGTCGGGGAGCCGCGCGACCTTCGCGGGATCGCGCAGGTCCGGGTCGTTCGCGGTGAGCGCCATCGCGACGGCCCGCGCGCGGGCGACGATCCTCGAGGCCCGCTCGAGATCCGCCGCGCTGGCGAGCCCTCGCGAGGCCGCGAGCGCCTTCGCCTCGCTCGTCCCCCAGGTCCACGCGGGGCGCCCACCCCAGCGGGCCGCGAGCGCGGTCCACGCGTGGTAGCCGGTGACCGCGAGCGCCGCGAGCTCGCTCGCCTCCGCCGACGGAGCGCGCGTCCCCGGCGCATCGCGATCGAGCGCGCGAGAGAGGATCGCGAAGCCGTCGCGCAGCGCCGCCGCCTGCCGTAGCTTCGCCGGGAACTTCGCGGCGCGATGCGGGTGCTTCGCGAACACCACCGGCGCCTCGGGCCGGTCCTCGAGCGGCTCGCCGCGGCACTCCTCACAGGTCTCCGACATGCTCCCTCCCCTTCGGGTCGCCCGCATGATGCCCGAGGACGGGAGCGCAGCAGTAGCGGAGACCACTCAGCGGCGCGGCGCGGTCGCGTGCACGTAGACCCGACCGCCGATCCACCGCACCGCGCCCTCCGGCGTCCGGGGGTCGATCGAGCGGCGCGTCGCGCGCTCGAGCGGCGCGAACCGCACGAGCGCGCTCGGCCGCGCGAGCCGCGCGAGGTCGCGCGGGCCGAGCGGATCGTCCGTGCCGCGGTCCGCGCGAGCGAGGCGGCGACGCAGCGCGACGAGGCGCGAGCGCGCGCTCGGGTGGTAGGGCTCGATCGCCATGAACGTCCCGTCGGATCGGAGCACGCGCGCCACCTCGGGCACGACCCGGCTGCGGTCCATGTGGTGGAGCACCTCGGCGAAGGTCACGTGCTGGACGACGCGATCGACGCGCCGCACCCCGCGGGCGGGGAACGCGCGCGTGGGCTCGCCGGAGCCACCGAGCTCGAGCATCCGCGCGCCCTCGAGCGCGAGCCGCTCGAGCTGCGCGCGGAGCCTCGGATCGCGCGTCGCGAAGAGGTCGACGCCGGGATCGGGCGCCACGCCCTCCGCCCGCGCGTCGAAGCGCCGCCGCTCGGCCTCGATCGCGCCCACCCGCGCGGGGTCCGTATACGAGGCGCCGCGCCGGGCGATCGACGGTCCCGACGCGTCGCGCGCCCAGGAACAGCCCGTCCGCGCGACCCTCGATCGCCACTCCGTCGAGCGCTCGTCCATCTCAGAGATCCCCGGCGCAGACGAGCGCGCCCACGTCCGAGCGCAGCGTCAACGCGCACGCGGCCTCGTACTCGGCGTCCGTCAGCGACCCCACGCTCACGGAGCACGAGGTCGGCCCGACGCCGACGCACACCGCGTCGATCCCATCGCGGCACGCGAGGCCCGGGAACGCGGCGCGGGCCGCGTCCATCGCCTCGCCGGTGCTCACGCACGCGACGAGGAGGTCGCAGAACGACCCGGGCGCCCACGGCTCCACGATCCCCGACGTGCGCAGCTTCGACTCGTCGCACGCGCTCGCGACGCCGGCGTCGGGGCGCGCGGCCGCGTCGACGCCGGTCGAGGGGCCGTGGGCGAGGTAGCACCCCGACGCGAAGAGCACGGCGACTCCGGCAGCGGCCCGCACCGAGCGAGGATACGCCGGGTAGACTCGCCGCATGTCCCGCCCTCGCATCGTGTGCGCGACCTGCGACCCCCTCCCCGAGCCCGACCCCGACGAGCCGCTCCTGCGCGCCGCGGTCGCGGCCGAGGGCGGCGAGTACGATCTCGCCGCGTGGGACGGACCGTCCGTCGACTGGGCGCGCGCCGACCTCGTCGTCCCGCGCTCGACGTGGAACTACTACGAGCGGCCGGGCGAGTTCCTCGCGTGGGCCCGCCGCGTCGCGTCGGTGACTCGCCTCCTCAACCCGCTCGCGGTGATCGAGGCCAACGTCGACAAGGCCTACCTCGTCGGCCTCGAGCGCGCCGGCGTGCCGATCGTACCAACGGAGCTCGTGCGCCGCGGTGACTCGCGCTCGCTCGCCGCGATCGCAGAGGCCCGCGGCTGGCACGACCTCGTGATCAAGCCGGCGATCGGGGCGCGCTCGTGGGGGAACCTCCGCGTCGGGACGGCCGACCTCGCGCGCGGCGAGGCCCACCTCGCGGCGCTCGCGGAGGAGCGCGATGTCCTCGTGCAACCCTACTTGTCAGCGGTGGAGGACCACGGCGAGCGCAGCCTGGTCTGGATCGACGGAGCGCTCACGCACTCGATCCGGAAGCAGCCACGCTTCGGCGACGACGCGGAGCAGGTCTCCGAGGTCGCGGAGCCGCTCCCCGACGGAGCGCAGGCGATCGTCGACGCGGCCCTCGCGACGCAGGCCCCGCACGAGCTCCTCTATGCGCGCGTCGACGTCGTGCCCGACGCGAGCGGACGGCTCGTGGTGATGGAGCTCGAGCTCATCGAGCCCTCGCTCTTCTTCGCGCAGGATCCCATGGCGCTCGAGCGCTTCGCGCGCGCCCTCGTGCGCCACGCGAGGAGGTAGAGGAGCGCGAGCCCGAGCGGCGAGCCGCGCCCGCGGCCGATCGCGCAGTCGCCGACCAGCGCGAGCTCGCGCGGTCCCGACGGATCCGGGGCGACGCCTCCGTCGCGGGGCCCGGGCGCGCCGGCGTCGGCCCGCGCTCCTGCGTCGCTCGGAGACGAGCCGCCCGCGTCGCGGAGCCCCGCGTCGGGCGTCGGAGCGGGCGCGCGGCAGGGGTGGCGCCGCGTCCGCATCGCCTCGAGCACCGCGGGGAGGCGCGCCTCCACGATCTGGTGATCGACGCCCGCGACGAGCTGCCAGTCCACCTCGTGCTCGCAGCTCTCGTAGAACGCGCGCAGCTCCATGGCGCCGTCGAGCAGGAAGTCGCGGTCGCCGATCACGAAGTGGATCGGCACGCGGCACGGCGCGCAGTCCACGTCGTACGGCCGATAGCCGCCGCCGAGGTAGACCGCTCCGGCGAAGCGATCGGTGTGACGCGGCACGAGCTCGCTCAGGTAGCTCGAGCCACCCGAGAAGCCCGCCAGATAGATCTGATCCCGCTCCACGTCGAAGCCGGCCTCGACCGCGTCGAGCTGCGCGTGCACCCACGCGAAGTCGTCGTGCGAGCCGCTCGCCTCCCAGCGCCACCAGCTCCCGCCGCACCCGAGCTCGCGCGGGCACCGGAGCGACACGAGCAAGAAGCCGGCGTCGGGCGCCACCTCGCGGAACGCGCCGTGGATGTATTCGGGCTCGCCCTCGTCGCCGTGGAACGTCACGAGCACCGGCCACGGCCCCGCGCTCGACGGCGTGGCGGTGACGCACCCGTCGCACGGCCAGTCGCTCGTCTCGCCGGACGGACCGCCCGCGCCTCCGCTGCCCTCCGCGCGCGCGATGCCCGGGACGAGCACGAGCGAGGCGCACCACGCCAGCGAAGCGAGCCGCATCGGGTACTCGGACAGCAGGACGCATGCCGCGGCGGCGCGACGGCGGCCGCGCGAGACCCTGTCGCCTCCGAGGCGTCAGGAGCTCACGGCGCCTCGCGATACGGGGCGTGCGTGTAGTACTTGGGCCGGTCGTCGATCCGCACGTGCAGCCACGCGACCCCGAGCCCGGAGGTCGAGATCCAGATCGGCTCGCGCGTCGCCAGCCGGGCGCGCGCCTCCTCGCCGACGCGCCTCATCAGCCGATCGAGCTGGTCCCTCGGCGCGCCGCGCAGCGTGGCCGCGAGGTGCCCGTAGATCGAGTCATCGCCGCGGCGCGTGGGCACGACCAGCCGCGCGTCGCCCCCGAGGTTGTCGAACGCGACCACGTCGTCGGCCCCGAAGTGCCGCGCGAACGCGTCGGGCTCCGGCAGGACGAGGCCGAGCCGCGGCGCCGCCGCGACCACCTGACGATAGGGGAATTCGAGCTGCGATCGGGCGATCGGGGCGACCTCCCAGAAGACCCCGGTGAATGGCGAGGCCGCGATCGTCGCGAGGGTCGCGGCGCGCACGCCCGCGTCGTTGCACCAGCCGTCGAGGACCTCCGCGAAGGTGAGCGGCCTGCCGTCGCGGAGGAGGCGATGCTCGATCGTCCTCGCGTCGAGCTCGCGCGCCTCGACGTCGATCCGCGTCGCTCCTGCGCGAACGCCGTCACCGCTCCCGTCGTGGCCCATCTCTCACTCCTTCAGGCGCTGGAGGTGGCGCCGCACGATCCCCGCCGACTTGGCCGCGTCGCCGACGCTGCCGCCGCTCCGCTGCAATATGTCTTGCGAGTATACGGCGAGGAACCGCTCGAGCGCCCGGGCGCGCGCCTACCGGCACGGGAGGCCGGATCGCGCCGGGTCGTCGTCGCCCAGCGCCTCCGGGCGCGGCGCCGCGGTCCTTCAGTCCACCGAGCGCGCCGCGCGGTTCGCGAGGCTGATCTGCTCGTTCAGCGTGAGGTAGTCGTAGACGTACCCGATGCCGAGGAGGCCCCCCGTGAAGAACCAGAGCAGGCCCGTGGCCCACTTGCCGATGTACATGCGGTGCAGGCCGAGCAGCCCGAAGTAGGTCTGGAGGATCCAGGCGAAGTCGTAGCTGTACGGCCCGTCGAAGTACCGCCGCTCCGCCGAGCGCCGCAGGACCGGCATCCAGAACAGGTCGAAGACCCAGCCGATGCCGAGCAGGCCGAGCGTGCACATCCAGATCACGCCGCTCACGCGCTTGCCGTAGTAGAAGCGGTGCGCGCCGAGGAACCCGAGCAGCCAGAGGGCATAGCCCATCCAGAGGGAGTGCGAGTCGCTGCGCGTTTCGGGCTTCGCCATCGTTCGGGGGACCTCCGCGCGAGTATACGCGCCAGGCGACGTCGAGATTTCCGGTACCTTGTGGGCATGGCTCGGAACCTCCGACTCGCGCTCGTCTTGGGTGGGCTCGCGTGCGCGGCCTGCGACGGCACCCCGTCCGCCGATGGGGGGCCGCCGCCGCGCGACGCGGGCGGGGGCTTCGACGGCGGGCCCGACTTCGACGCGGGCCCGCTCCGCGACGCAGGCCCCCCCCCTCGCGAGGACGCGGGGCGGCCGATCGCGATGGGGTGGGCGCCGCAGCCGTGGGAGGCCTGCGAGGGCGGCGGGCGCGAGCTCGAGGCGGGCCCCGAGGACTACCGGGACGTCCTCGACACCCTCGCGCCGGGGGACATCCTTCGCCTGCGCCCCGGTGACTACCTGCGCGGCCTGCCGATCACCGTCTCCGGCGAGGAGGGGCGCTGCATCGTGATCGAGGCCCTCGACGCGAGCGCGCGCCCGCGCTTCGAGGGGAGCGACGACTTCAACATCGTGGCGATCCACGGGGCGAGCTGGGTCAAGGTGCGCGGCCTCGACATCGACGGGCTCGGGCGCGCGGGCTTCGGCGTCGCCTCGCAGGGCGGCGACGCGCAGCCCACGCATCACGTGGTGATCGAGGATCTCGACATGATCGGGCTCGGCGGCGATCAGCAGATCGTCGGCGTGTCGACCAAGAGCCCGGCGTGGGACTGGGTGATCCGCGGGAACCGGATCGTGGGCGCGGGGACGGGGATGTACCTCGGCAACTCCGACGGGACCTCGCCGTTCGTGCGCGGCGTGATCGAATTCAACACGGTGCTCGATCCGATCGGCTACTGCGGGCAGATCAAGCACCAGCTCCCGCGCCCGGATCTCGCGGGGATGCCCGGCGACGGCGCCGTCACGATCGTCCGCTACAACGTCTTCGCGAAGACGAGCGGGAGCTCGACCGGCGGCGAGGCGCGCCCGAACCTCTTGATCGGGGACCTCCCCGCGTCGGGCGTGGGCGTGACGGACCGCTACCTCGTCTACGGGAACCTCTTCTACGACAACGCGACCGAGAACCTGATGCAGGCCGAGGGCAACCTCGCGATCTACGCCAACGTCTTCGTGAACCCGCGCGGCGGCGCGCTCCTGATCCAGCCGCACAACGGCGTGCCGCGCCTCGTCGACGTGTTCCTCAACACCATCGTCGCCGAGGGCCGCGGCCTCTCGGTGAGCGGCGGCGACCCCGGCTTCGCGCAGCGCGTCCGCTACAACGCGATCTACGGCCCCGACCCGCTGCGCGCCGACGACGCGCTCGGCGACGTCACGGGCTCGTCGGCCGACGCGATGGCCGCGCTCACGAGGCCGACCAGCACGCCGGGCGCGGGCCTCGATCTGCACCCGGTCGCGGGCGCGCTCGAGGCGAGCGTCGATCCGGGCGAGCTCCCGGACGTGCTCGACGCGACGCTCGACTTCGACGGACGCGCGCGGCCCTCCCCCGGCCACGTCGGCGCGTACGCGGGGCCCGCGGACGCCGCCGCGATCCCGCTCGAGCTCGCGGCGCGGGCGTACGGGCCGTGAGCGCGCTCTCCGACTGGGCCGACCGCGCGGGGGCCGCGCTCGAGGCCGCGTGGTCGCGCGCGGATCGCGACGAGGAGCGCTTCCCGGAGATCGCCGCCGAGATCCTCGCGGCCGACCCGCCGCGCGCGGTCTTCGACAAGACGTCTTTCGTCATCGATCAGCTCGATCCGACGCGGCCGGCGCGCCGCCAGCTCGCGCCGCCGGGGGCCTTCGGGCAGCCGTCGTTCACCGTGTTCCACGGCAACGGCTTCGTGATCGACGTGTACTTCTGGCGCAACTCGCTGAGCGGCATCCACAACCACCCCTTCTGCGGGGTGTTCACGGTGCTCGACGGCTGGAGCGTCCACGCGGTCTACGCGCTCGAGGAGCCCGCGCGCGTGAGCCATCGGGTGACGCTCGGGACGCTCCGGCAGACCGCGCTCGAGCTCGTCGAGCCCGGCGACCTGCGACCCTTCTCGCTGCGCGAGCACCCGCTCATCCACGCGCTCATCCACGTCCCCGTGGGCGCGGTGTCGATGGTCGTGCGGACCACGCGCACGGTCGGCTACCTGCGCTACTTCCCGCCCTCGCTCGTGATCGCCTACGAGGACGAGGACGAGCTCGTGGCGCGCCGGATCGAGCTCCTCGAGACCCTGCGGCACGCGCGCGACCCGGGCTTCCCGGAGCACCTCGGGCGCTTCCTCGACGGGGCCGAGCTCGCCTCGACCTTCGTGGTGCTCACGCGCATGTGGGGCGACTGCGGCCCCGCGGATCGCGCCGCGCTGATGGAGCGGGTCCGCGCGCGGCACGGGGCCCGCGCCGACACGCTGCCGGACGCGATGGAGCGCTCGCGCCGCTGGGTCGCGGGCGATGCGCTGCGCGAGTCCCTCGACGATCCGGACGATCGCTTCGTCGCGACAGCGCTGATGCTCGCGGAGACGCGCGCCGCGGCGCTCGCGCTCCTCGCCGCGCGGCACGCGGATCCCGTGGCGCGCCTGCACCGCTTCATCGACGAGGTCGTGGCGTTCGGCCCGGACGACCCCGCGGCGCCGGTCCTGGCCCACGCGATCGCGGACGGACTCGACGCGCGCGCCGCGGAGGCGCGCCTCGTCGCGGCCTTCGGAGCCGACAACGTCCCTTCCGGTCAACACGAGGCGATCGAGAAGGACGTCTATGCCTACACCGGCTGCGTCGCGGGCGCGCTGCTGCGGGACGACTACTTCGGCCTGCTGCGCGCCGCCGGCTTCGAGGTCGAGGTCCTGAAGGACGTGGACTACCTCGCCTCGATGGAGCAGGCGGCGCCCGAGGAGGCACGGGCGCTGCTCGAGAGGAGCGGCGTGGCTCGCGAGCAGGTCCTGGGCAAGGTGCGCTCCTTGACCTACCGTGCTCGCAAGGCGAGCGCCTGCTGCGGGCCCAGCTGCTGCGGGGGCGGCCCCGCGTGAAACGCGTTCTCGTCCTCTGCACCGGCAACTCGTGCCGGTCGCAGATGGCGGAAGGCTGGATCAACGAGCGCCTGAAGAGCCGTTGGGAGGCGCGGGGGGGGGGGGCCCCCCCCCCCCCCCGCCGGGCGCCCCCCCCCCGGGGGGGCCGGGGGGGGGGGGGGGTCGGGCGGGGGGACCGCCGGCCCCCCCCCCAGGGGCCCACAAG
>JAYRVK010000454.1:0-2898 GCA_041918555.1 Sandaracinaceae bacterium | reverse complement strand
CGAGATCGATCGTCGCGGCGCCCGTGAGCTGGCCCCACTGGTAGTAGACCGCGAGAGGCATCGAGAGGAGTACGGAGAGCGCGGCGATCGCGAGCAGGACCCGCGTCGCGCGGCCCGTCGCGCGCACGCGCGCCGCCGCGAGCACCGCGAGGGTCGCGAGGCAGACCGCGAGGAGCACCGTGCCGACGAGCCCGACGAGCGGCGTGGTCATGAAGCCCACCGCGACGATCGGGATCCCGATGACGAGCCCGACGCCGCAGCTCGCGGCGACGCGCCGCGCGGGCCCCTCGAGCGCGCCGATCACGCGCGCCGCGAACACCGGGGCGGCGACCGCGGCGAAGTGGAAGTGGACCGCGGTCAGCGCGACGATCACCGCGTCGAAGCCCACCGGGCGCGCGCCCATGCGCGAGGCCGCGAGCCACGCCGCGCCGACCGGCAGGTACCCGCACGCGGCCGCCGCGCAGAGGCGATCCGCGCGCGCGTAGCCGCGCCCCGCGAAGAGGTGCGCCGCGCCGACCGCGGCGACGAGGAGGCACGCGACCATCCAGGGCGCGACGAACGGCGCGCCCTCGGGCGGCGGCAGCCACAGCGAGATCACCGCCGAGATCCCGCACGGCGGCACCGCCCACGCCGCGAGCGCGGTGAGGCGATCGCCGGTCGCGCCCGCCGACGGCAGCACGAGGAGCGCGAGCGGCACCACGCCGAGGAAGCCCAGGGTGAGGATCCGCGCGACCGGCTCGGCGCCCGGCCCGTGCGCGAGATGCAGGAGCACCCCGAGGGTGATCCCGAAGATCGCGGTCGAGGAGAGGACGGTCTTCGCGGACACGGCGACGCGAGTATGACCTCGCCGCGGCGCCGAGGGGGCCCTACCCTCGCGTCGTGCACCTCCTCGAGATGAAGCCGGCCGCCGCCGCCCTCGCGCTCGGCGCCATGCGCCGGGTGGCGCAGAAGGACGGCGAGGCGACCTCGGAGACGCGCCTGATCGAGGTGGCGGCTGGGCTCCTCGGGGCCGACCCGAAGCTCCCCCCCGTCGACCTCGACGCGCTGCGCCGCGCCCGGCTCGACGCGCGCGACGCGCGGCGCGTGGTGCAGGCCGCAATTCTCGTTGCGCTCGCCGACGGCCGCGTGGACCCGAGCGAGGCCGCGGAGGTCCGCGCGATCGCGGACGCGCTCGGGGTGGACGAGCCGCGCGTGAAGAACCTCGCGCAGCTCGCCGAGGGACGCCTCCGCATGCTGTGGCTCGATCTCGCGCGGCGCTCGTGGGCCCGCGACGTGTTCGTCGACGCGCTGAAGCGCGAGGGCCTCGGCGGGGTGTGGAAGATCGTCGGGCCGATGATCGGCCGCGCGTCGGACCCGGAGCTCGCGCGCAAGTACCTCGCGCTCGGCGAGCTCGCCGACGACACCGTGGGCTACGCGTACTTCCGCTTCGTCGCGCAGAACGGCCTCGGGTTCCCCGGCGAGCCCTACGGCGTCGCGGAGTCGGGCGTGTGGCACGACTGCGCGCACGTCCTCGGCGGCTTCGGCATCGAGCCCTCGGAGGAGATCCAGGTCGTCGCGTTCATCGCCGGCTTCTCGCGCCAGGACCCGTTCTTCTGGCTCTTCACGATCACCCTGCAGTTCCACCTCGGGATCGGCGTCTCGCCGTACTCGGCGCCCGAGAAGGGGCTCTTCGACGCCGAGCGCGTCTTCGCGGCGTTCGAGCGCGGCGCGGCGATGAACGAGGACCTCTCGGCGCCGGGCTGGGATCCGTGGGCCTGGTTCGAGAAGCCGCTCGCGGTCGCGCGCGCCGAGCTCGGCGTCCCGCCGCGCTAGACGATCGTCTCCGCGGGCGGCGCGCCGTAGGGCGGCGCGGGGCACGTGCCGTCGTGGACGCACTCCGGCAGCTCGCGGCACCGGCGCGGATCGAGGTCGCACTCCGGATCGCGCGGCGGGGGGTCGCCGCCCTCGCCGCCGCTCGTCGTCGTGTCGTCCTGCGCCGCTTCCGGCTCGCTGGACCCGCAGCCCATCACGACGGCCGCGCTCGCGAAGACGGCGGCCCGCGTCAGCTCGCGCCGAGAGACCCCGCGCACCGCGCCGCCGACGACGGCGCGCGCCTCGGCGCCGCAGAACGGACAGCGCGCCTCGCCGATCCGCACGTGTCGCGCGCAGCGCGCGCAAGGTCCCACCGACATGGACCGAGCTTACCGACTGAAGGAGGGGCTTCGCCAGCGTGCGGTGCTGAAGAGTGCCCGTGGAGAGGTCAGGCGTGAGGTGTGCGGGGCGGAGTCGTGATCGAGTCCCGCTGCCCACCGCGAGGTGCATGCGGCCCAGTATGTTTACGGCCCCCCGGCCCGCGCTGCCGGGGCCCCACGCTCGCTCGAAGCCCCTCCTTCAGTCGGCCAGCTCGACCTGCCAGTTCGCCTCCTGGATCCGCGCGTTGAGCTCGCGCAGCTGCTTGGCGAGATCGTCCGCCTGCCGCTGGAGCTTGGGCACCTTGAGCGTCGCGACCCACTTGATCTCGCGCACGCTGTAGCGCTCGGGCTCCTTGCGACAGCCCGCGATCGCCGCGATCAGCAAGGAGTGTTGCTGCGCGAGCGCGTCGCGCCGAGCGAGCACCTCCGTGAGGCTGCGCCCGTCCGACAGCTTCGCGGCGAGGTTCGTCCGATGGATCCGCAGCATCAGCGCGGCGTGCTGCTCGATCACGTCGAAGGCCGCCTCGAGGAGCTCCTTGGGGCTCTCGTGGGGCTCCTCGTTCTCCTGCACCACCGCGTTGGCCACCACACGCTCGCGGAGCGAGGCGCTCTTCTTCAGGAGATCGGCGCGCAGGAGCAGCGCTTCGGCGAGCTTCATGGTGGTGCGAGCTTACACGATCGCACGCGCACGCGACCGTCTCACCGATCACCTTGACACCATAAACTG
>JAYRVK010000453.1:0-3245 GCA_041918555.1 Sandaracinaceae bacterium | reverse complement strand
CGCCCCCGCCCCCGACGCCGGAGGACGTCGCGGCGATCCCCCCGAGCGCCACGACGACCGAGTCGGGCCTCGGGTACCGCGTGCTCCAGCCGGGCACCGGCACGGAGCACCCGGCCGCGAACGCCGTGGTCCGCGTGCACTACTCGGGGTGGACGACCGACGGACAGATGTTCGACTCGTCGGTCACCCGCGGGCAGCCCGCGATGCTGATGCTGGGCCGCGTGATCCCGGGCTGGACCGAGGCGCTGCAGCTCATGGTGGTCGGCGAGAAGCGCCGGCTGTGGATCCCCGAGTCGCTCGCGTACCGCGGCCGCCCGGGCGCGCCGCCGGGGATGCTCGTCTTCGACGTGGAGCTGTTGGAGATCCTCCGCACGCCGTCGATGCCCGGCCTCCCGCCGGGCCACCCGTAGCCAGCAACTGAGCTTGCCCTGCCTACCGCGGCGCGCGGCGGGGGCGGCGTCGTCGCGCACGACGCCGCGGCGGCTCGGGCTCCGGCTCCACCTCCGGCTCCGGCGTCGCGGGCTCGTCGGTGGTCGTGGCGTCGCGACCCCGGAGGTACCACGGGACGTCCTCGCCGGTCGGCTCCGGGGCCGGCTCCTCGATCACCGGCTCCTCGGGAGCCGGTACGTCGGGCGGCGCGGCGGGCGCCTCCTCGGCCGGCTCCTCTTCGGTCTCGTACGGCACGTTCCCCGCGTCGACGCGCCAGCGCATGCCGACGCCGAAGAAGGGCGCGCTCGTCGTGTAGGTCCCGTTGCCGACGAACACGCGCGCGTCCTCGCTCCCCGGCGGCCGGATCGGGTTGGCCTGCGGGACCATGCTGTTCGTCACGGTGCGCGGCGCGAGCCACGCGTAGCCGACGTTGAGGTCGATGCTGACCTCCGGCGAGACGTCGATGCCCGCGCCGCCCGAGAAAATCAACTTGTCGCTGTCGATGGTCAGCGGGGTGAGCCATTGGTCCGCGAACGCGCCGTTCTCGAAGGAGACGCCGAGGAGAACCGTGACGACATTTGCGATCGTATAGGCGCCGCCGAGCCGGACGCTGATCGTGTCGTTCATGTTCCGCGGGATGTCGAGGGGGCCGACCTGGTACTCGAGGCCGCCGCCGAGCGCGCCTTGGATCCACGTATCCTGCGGATCGATGCGGGCGGCGTCCTGGACGGACCACGTCTCGTAGACCGCGGCCAGCTCGATGCGCAGCTCGGGGAGCGGGCGGACCTCGACGCCGAGGCCGATCACCCACGGGAACTCGAGCTGCGAGCTCGCGATGGTCTCGTCGCGGCAGGGATCGGCCTCGTCCATCCAGTTGCAGCCGGGCCGGCGGTTCACCACCTCCGCGCCGTCGAACGCCGCGGCAGAGGGCGGGCGCACGCGCACGCGCGCGGTCCCCTCCAGGTTGAACGGCGTCGCGACCGAGGCGCCGATGCGCACCACGTCGAGGTCGAGGATCGCGCCGAGCACGAAGAACGGGAAGACCGACGGGAGCGACAGGTTCGCGATGCCGTCGTACTCGGGGTCCTCGGGGAACGAGCAGATGACGCCGTCGCACGCGCTCAGCGCGACGGTCGCGTCGAAGCTCCCGATCAGCACGTGGCCCGCGAGGCCGATCGAGAATTCCTCGATCGGCCGCCACGCGACGCCCGCGTTCACCGAGACGAGCAGGCTGCCCTCGAGCGTGAGGATCGAGTAGCGCTGCGGGGCGTCGGGGTCCTCGGGCCAGTGGGCGAGCACCGCGTTCGGCGCGGCGACGCCGAGCGCGAACGTGAGCTGGGGGATGTCGTCGAAGCCGAACGAGCCCGCGATCGTCGGGATCGGGATGTACCCGTGGTAGCCGCGCGCCTCGGGCAGGGTGGTGCCGCCGCTGTCGACGCGCGTGAACCACGTCTCGAAGAGCGTGAGGTTCGCGTCGATGAGGAGCTGGTCACCGCTGTACGCGAGGCCGGCCGGGTTGTACCAGGTCGCGTGCGGGTCCTCGACGCCCGCGACGTAGGCGCCGCCGCGCGAGAGCGGGCGCACGCCCCGCGGCGCGAGGTAGAAGCCGCCCGCGTGCGCGAGCGACGGAGCGAGCAGCACGAGGAGGAGCGGCACGAGCCGCGAGAGATGCGTCGTCACGGCCGTGCGCAGCGCCAGGTCAGGTCGTCCGAGCAGGTGCACGTCGCGCCGGGATAGCACAGCCCGCGCGAGTCCATGGTCGTCCCCGTGGTGCCGCACGCGAGGCCGGCCTCCGGGAAGCAGCTCCGCTGCTGCACGACCACGTTCAGGCGCTCGAGCCCGTGGTCCTCGTCGAGCATGAAGTCCGTGGTCTGCCCGATCACCGCGCGGAGGTCCGTGCCGTCCAGGCTCCCGCCCGCGTTCGGCCGCGCGCGGTTCACCTCGGCGATGACGTCGAGGATCGTCTCGAGCGGGGTCACCTCGTCCCCCGACGCCGGGATCGCGACCGCGTTCTGGAGCACGCGCCGCAGCGTGCGCTCGTCGTCGACCTCGGAGATGTCGTGCACGAGATCGAGCGCGTCGCGGATGGCGCTCCCCTCGAGGTCGAGCGCCGCGGGGCTGCCGCCGATCACCTCGTTCACGTTGGGCGCCATGCCCTCGGCCATCGCGTTCATCAAAGGCACGATGTTCGCCTCGTCCTCGAAGACCATCAGCGCGTCGGCGAGCCCGTAGAGCACGGAGACGAACGCGTCGTTGTCGCTCGCCTCGTCGACCAGATAGCCCATGAGTCGCGCGAGCGCGCCGCGCGCCTCCGCGTCCTCGTTGATCGCGTCGAGGAACCGCACGAGCGCCGCGAACATCGGCTCGCGCATCGTGTCGGCGAGGCGCTCGTCGAGGCCGGTCGACCATTCGAGGAGATCGCCCTCGGCGCGGTGGGCGTCGATCCGCTCGCGGATGAACGGCAGCGCGGTGAGCAGGATCGCGCGCCCGCGCTGGTTGCGCATGCGGAAGCCCGTCCCGAGCGTGTCGGTGGTGAAGAACTGGTCGGCCATCGTGCGCCGCGCGATCAGGAACTCCGCGCGGCGATCCGGCGCGCCCGCCCACGCGACGTCCATCGCGTTCAGCGCGTCGGTGAGCAGGTAGATCGGCGTCATCGGGACCATGCGCGAGCCGTCGTTGAAGCTCGCCATCGAGCGCCCGCGCCGATCCGTGAGCCCGACGTTGCGCGCGGGATCGATCATCACCTCGGCCGCCGTCGCGAGCGCGGCGACGCCGTCGACGCCCGGCCGCACCTCGATCGCCTCCGCCGCGAGGTT
>JAYRVK010000452.1:0-4273 GCA_041918555.1 Sandaracinaceae bacterium | reverse complement strand
CGGCGCCCGCGCCCGCGTCGGCGCCCGCGCCCGCGTCGGCGCCCGCGCCCGCGTCGGCGCCCGCGCCCGCGTCGAGGCCGGGGCCCGGGCCGGCGTCCGTCGACGCGGCGGGATCGCACGCGGCGAGCGCGACGGAGAGGAGGACGAACGCGTGGGTCGACGGCGTGCGCACGCGCCAAGGTACGGAGATCACCACGCGAGCTTCCCTCGGGTCGCGGCCCGCGCGAGGCGCGCTGAGCTCAGGGCCCCATGTCGAGCGCGAGGGTCGCGCCCGCGCGGATCGCCGAGTGCGGGAAGCGCGGCGCGTCGAGCACCTCGCCGTCGAGCCGCGCCTGCCGCACGAGCGGCGCCTGATCGCTCGCCTCGGGGGCGTCGATCACGAACGTCCCCCCGTCGACCGCGAATTCCACGCGCGTGAGCAGCGGGCTCCCGAGCACGTAGGAGTCCTCGCCCGCGATCGTGAAGATCCCCATCGACGCGAGCACGAGCCACGCGCTCAGCGTGCCGCCGTCGTCGTTGCCCGGGAGGCCCGTCGGGCCGTCTCCGTAGAGCGTCTGCGCCGCCCACCGGCTCCAGCGCCCGCTCCGCTCGACGTCGCCGAGCGCGCTGAACACGAACGACGCGTGCAGGTCGGGCTCGTTCCCGTGCCAGTACCAGAAGCCCGGGATCGCGGTGACGCGCATGCCCGCGCTCCGCACGAAGAACGCGTCGAGGCGCTCGAGCATCGCGTCGCGACCGCCCATCACCTCCGCGAGGCCGGCGAGGTCGTGCGGCGCGTACCACACGTACTGCCAGGCGTCGCCCTCCGTGTAGTACTCCATCCAGCGGTCGTCTTCGAAGTACTCCGCGAAGCGCCCGTCCTCGTGGCGGCCGACGAAGAACTGGCGCGCCTCGTCCCACTGGTTGCGCCAGCTCCCCGAGCGCGCGCGGAAGTACGCCGCGTCCTCGGTCTCCCCGAGCGCGTCGGCGAGGATCGCGAGGGCCCAGTCCGCGTACGCGAACTCGAGGGTCTCGCTCGCCGACCCCCCCCCCGCCTCGATCGGGACGTAGCCGAGCCGGTCGTAGACCTCCGCGTGGCCGCGCCCCTCGAAGCGCTCGCTGGCGCGCCCCATCGCGCTCCGGCGCAGGGCGTCGTACGAGGTGCGCAGATCGAAGTCGGTGAGGCCCTTCACCCACGAGTCCGCGAGGACCATCGCCGCGGGGTCGCCGACCATCCCGCCGGTGTAGCCGATCCCGAGCGGCCAGCGCGGCATCGCGCCGCCGTCACGCGCCATCGCCGCGAGCGAGCGCAGCATGTCGAGCTGGTAGTCGCGGTAGAGCAGCGTCAACAAGGGGTGCAGCGTGCGGAACGTGTCCCACAGCGAGAGGTCGGTGTAGTAGCGGTAGCCGTCCGCGGTGTGGATCGCGTGATCGAGCCCGCGGTAGCGCCCGTCGGCGTCGACCGCGAGCGTGGGCATCGACAGCGCGTGGTAGAGGGCGGTGTAGAAGCGCCGCACGTCGTGCTCGTAGCGCGCCGAGACGCGGATCCGCGCGAGGTGGTCCTCCCAGACGCGCGCGCTCTCGGCGCGGACCGCGTCGAAGTCGAACCCGCTCGTCTCGGCCGCGAGGTTCGCCCGCGCGCCCTCGAGGTCGACGTACGACACCGCGACCTCGGCGTGGATCACCGCGCCGTCCGCCGGATCGAATTCCGCGTACGCGCCCGTGCGCGCGCCGGCCGCGCTCGTCCCGCCCGCGGTGATCGCCTCCCCGACCCACGTCCCGTGGCGCGCGAAGGGCCGATCGAAGCGCACCACGAAGTAGATCGGCTGCCCGCCGAAGCGGCCGGAGTAGCCACCCGAGAGCGTCGTGTGCCCGAACACCTCGCGCGCGGCGGCGTCGACCGTGACGCTCCCGTCCGTCGCCTCGACCGTGTCGGCCAGCACGTGCCCCGCGTCGACGAGCACCGCGAGCGGCGCGCCGGACGCGAACGTGTACCGATGGAACGCCACCCGGTCGCGCGCCGTGAGCTCGACGCGTACGTCGCCGCGCGCGAGGGTCACCGCGTAGTAGCCGGGCGACGCCTCGGCGGAGCCCGCCACGAAGCGCGAGCGCGAGCCCCGGGCGTCGGTGAAGGCCGGCTCCATCGCGGGCACCGGCATCAGGCCGAGGTGCCCGTAGTCCGCGATGCCGGTCCCCGACATCCGCAGGTGGCTGAAGCCGGTGATGTACTCGTCGTCGTACGCGAAGCCGCTGCAGTGCGTGACGCCCGGCGCGCCGCCCTCGGCGCTCGTGTCGGGGCCCGGGCGCACCATCCCGAACGGCCGCAGCGGCCCGGGGTACGTGCTCGCGAGATCGTTGGCGCCGGAGCCGCCCGTGCCGACGAACGGATCGACGTGATCGACGAGCGGCTCGCTCGCGGGGAACGCCTCGGGGGGGGCCCCGCGTCGGGCGCGGCGGCGTCGGCCCCGCCGTCGATCCCGCCCGCGTCGATCGCGGGGGGGCCCGAGCAGCCGAGGGCGAGGAGCGCGAGGTGCAGGACGGCGTGGCGCACGCGCGGCACGCTAGCAAAGGAGCCGGGACACGTTCCACGACGCGGACGGACGGCGCGCGCCCGCTCGGGTCCCCCGGCGTGAGCGCGCCGGCGTTCGGGCGTACCCTCTCCGTCGTGCGCACACGCCTCGCTTCCCTCCTCGTCGTGCTCGCCGCGCTCCCCGGCTGCGGCCTCATGCTCGATCCGGCGCCCGACGCGGGCGTCGACGCGGCCCGCCCCGAACGAGACGCCAGCGGCGGCACCGCGTGCGGCCCGACCGTGTGCGCGCCGGGGATGGAGTGCTGCAACGAGAGCTGCGGCGTCTGCGTCGCCCCGGGCGAGAGCTGCTCGGGGATCGCGTGCGTCGACGCGGGCCCCGGCGAGGACGCGGGGCCCGGCGAGGACGCGGGCGGACGCGACGCGGGGAGCGCCTGCGGCGGCGAGACGTGCGCGCCCGGTCAGCTCTGCTGCCCGGGCTGCGACGGCGCGACGTTCTGCGCGGCGGGGCCGGTCTGCCCCGGCGTGACGTGCCCGGCGCGCTGCACGAGCCCCGCGTCCTGCTCGGACACCGAATACTGCGACATGCCCGACGGCGAGTGCATCGCCGCCGGCACCTGCGCGCCGCGCCCCGCGCGCTGCCCGAGCGAGTGCACGGGGGTGTGCGGCTGCGACGGGATCACCTACTGCAGCGAGTGCGACGCGAACGCGCGCGGGCAGAGCGCGGCGACCAACGCGCCGTGCGCGCCGCCGACGCGCGGGTGCCTGCCGATGGACGTCCGGTCCGAGGGCGAGTGCGCGATCGTCGTGGGCTATGGGTGGGACGGCTACCAGTGCCAGCAGATCGACTGCCTCTGCGCGGGGACCGACTGCCCGCGGATCTTCCCCAGCGCGGAGGCGTGCCAGCGGACCTACGACTCCTGCGTCTGCGGCGGCTTCCTCGGCCTCACCTGCCCGCCCGGCGAGTTCTGCGACTTCACCCCGGACTCCTCGTGCGGCGCGGGCGACGGCAGCGGCGCGTGCCGCGTGACCCCGATGGGCTGCAGCGGCGTCTTCGACCCGGTGTGCGGGTGCGACGGAGCGACCCACAGCAACGCGTGCGTGGCGAACGCCGCGGGCGTGTCCGTCCTGCACCGCGGGCCGTGCTCCTGACCGCGCGCCAAAGGCCACGCGCGCCCTCGCGGTCGGAGGGCCGCCCATGAGGACCGCCGCGCTCCTCGCCGCGCTCGCGACCGCGTGCGGGCCCGAGCTCCCGCTCGAGCCCACCCTCGCCACGCTCGCCCCGGTGCGCGGCGCGGTGTCCGTCGCCGACGAGGCCGCCGACGGAGTGGTCCGCGTGGCGCCCGGCGCCGCCGTCGCGCTCGGCGACGACGCGCTCGCGCGGCTCCGCCTCGACGGGGGCGGCCGCGCGCTCCTCGGGCCCGGCGCGGCGGTCGCCGTGCGGGACGAGTCGGCGATCGAGCTCTCGGCAGGCCGGGTCTACCTCGAGGTCGAGTCGGAGACCGTCGAGGTGCACGCCCCGCACGTCGTCTTGCGGGCGCGCGAGGCCGGCGTCTCGCTCCGCATCGAGCAAGACGCCTTGCATGCGTACGTCGTGCGCGGCGAGCTCGCCTGGACGGCCGGCACGACGCGCGGGGTCACCGGCGCGGGCCGCGAGCTCGTGGTCGACGCGGCCGGCGCGCGCGCGGCGCCCGCGACGCTGTGGGACGACTGGACGCGCGGCCTCGCGGAGCCCGGCCCGCGCGAGGTGCTCGCCCCCGAGGGCGT
>JAYRVK010000451.1:0-10962 GCA_041918555.1 Sandaracinaceae bacterium | reverse complement strand
CGTCCCGCCGCGTCAATGCGCGAGGCGTCGGGGGTCCGCGATCATCGCCCACGCAGACGACCGACCCTCACTCAGAGGGTGTCGATAAATCGATCGAGGCCAGGCCGTCGCGCAGCGACGGCCGTGGGCCGAGGGGGTCCCTACGCGAAGCGTGGGGAGCGAACGCGGCTCTGCCGCGTTCGTACTGGGGTTGGGGGCCCCAGCGCGATTCACTCGCGCTGGGGGAAGGGGGTGGAACCCCCTTCGAGAACTCAGTCCTCGCCCTCCTCGTGGGCCATCGGGTGCGCGCGATCGTAGGCCTCCATCAGGCGGTCCACGGTGAGGTGGGTGTAGCGCTGCGTGGTCGAGAGGCTCGCGTGCCCGAGGAGCTGCTGGATCGAGCGCAGATCCGCGCCCGCGTCGAGGAGGTGCGTCGCGCAGGTGTGGCGCAGGGCGTGGGGATGCAGGTCGCCCCGCCCCGTCCGATCGCCGTAGCGACGCACGACGTCTTGCACCGCGCGCGCGGTCAGCGGAGTGCCGTACTTCCCGAGGAAGAGGGCGTCCGGCAGCGGCGCGCGCGGCACCTTCGGGCGCAGCGTCCCGCGCACCGCGAGGTAGGCGTCGAGCGCCTCGATCGCCGGCCCGCCGAGCGGCGCGATCCGTTCCTTGCCGCCCTTGCCGAGCACGCGCACGCGCGCCTGCGCGCGATCGACGTCGCCGACCGCGAGCCCCGCGAGCTCGCTCACGCGCAGGCCGCTCCCGTAGAGGAGCTCCAGGATCGCGGCGTCGCGCCGCGCGAGCCGCGGGTCGCGGGTCTCGTCGTGCCCGGGCGCCTCGACCACGCGCAGCGCCTGATCGACGGTGAGGAACCGCGGCAGCTTGCGCTTGGCGCGCGGTGACTCGAGCGTCGCGGTCGGATCGTCCTTGGTGTGGCCGCGCTTGATCAGGAACCGATAGAAGGCCCGGAGCGTCGCGATCTTGCGCGCGATGGTGGGGTTCTCGTTCCGCTCGAAGCACGCGGCGAGGTAGCCGCGCAGGAACGCCGGGCGGAGCGCGGCCGCGTCGAGGGGGAGCCGCTCCCGCGCCAACCACTCGTGCAGCTCGCGCAGGGTCCGGCCGTAGGTCTCGACGGTGCGCGGCGAGGCCCGCTTCTCCCCGCGGAGGTAGCGCTCGAACCGATCGATCTGCTCGCCCAGCCGATCCACGCCTCCGTGGTAGCGGGCGCCGCCGACCGCGTCGAGAAAGCCGCGCGTGGGCTAGAGTCCGGGACGGCGCATGCGCTTCGGGTACCTCCACGGCTTCGCGAGCAGCCCGTCGACGACGAAGGGCCTGCGCCTGCGCGCGCTCTTCGAGGCGCGCGGCGCCTCGTTCGCGATCCCCGACCTCAACGTGCCGTCGTACCGCCGGCTCTCGCTCACGGCGATGCTCGCGCGCCTCGACCAGCTCGACGACGAAGAGGGTGACGAGGAGGGCTGGGCCTTCGTCGGCTCGAGCCTCGGCGGCTGGCTCGGCGCGCGCTGGAGCGAGCTGCGCCCCGCGCGGGTGCAACGACTCTTGCTATTGTGCCCCGCGTTCGATCTCGCGGCACGCTGGCCGGCGCTCCTGCCGACGGGGGCGATGGAGATGTGGCGGCGCGGTGCGCTCCTGCTCCCGGACGCGAGCGGGACGCCCACCCCCGTGCACTTCGGCTTCTACGAGGAGGCGCTCGCGCAGCCCGCGTTCCCGGTGGCCGCGTGCCCGACCCGGATCGTGCACGGGCGCGGCGACACGCGCGTCCCCCTCGCGGGCTCGCGCGCGTACGCGGCGGCGCACCCGAACGTCGAGGTCGTCGAGGTCGAGGACGGGCACGACCTCATGGCGTCGCTCGAGGTGATCGACGCGGAGGCGCTGCGCCTGCTCGAGGCATCACCGCTGGCACCCGCGCCCGAGGGGCGTACGTTCCCGGCGTGACCAAGGACACCCCGATCGAGGCCTGCATGACCGTGCTCCCGCACACCGTGGGGGCCGACCAGACCATCGCCTTCGCGCAGCGCATCATGGCGGAGCACCACATCCGCCACCTCCCCGTCCTCCGGGGAAACGCGCTCGAGGGGATCGTCAGCGAGCGCGACCTCGCGCTCGCCGCGGGCTTCGACGGGGTGGACGCGCAGAAGGCGAGGGTCGAGGAGGCGATGATGCCGGTGCCCTACACGGCGCACCGCAAGACGACCCTCGGTCAGGTCGTGCGCGAGATGGCCGATCGCAAGATCGGCTCGGCGCTGATCCTCCACGACCACAAGGTCGTCGGGATCTTCACCGTCGCCGACGCGATGGCCCTCTTCGCGCGGGCGCTCGAGGAGGCCTGAGAGGCCCGCGCCTCTCGGCCTCCTCGCGCGCGCGTCACGGCGCTGCGGCGACGACGGGGAACGTGATCCCCGGCGCGACGATCGGCGTGGGGCTCCGACGGTTGTCGAGGCCGAGGAACCCGCTCGCCCCGCCGATCGGGGTGGAGCCTGCGCAGCTCACGCCGCCCTGCGCGTGGAGACCGCAACAGAAGTTCCACCCGCAGCCCATCTCGACGAGGTTGCCGAGCGCCGCGATCGACGGGTCGGTGCGGACCCAGTCCCACGGGCTCATCACGTCGTCCGTCTCCGCCTCGGCGTGACCGGTCTGCCCGAAGTCGTTCGCACCCCAGCACATCCCGCTGCCGTCGCGGAGCGCCGCGCACATGGAGTCGCCCATCTTGCCGAGGCTCGCCACGTCGCGCAGCCCGCGGATCGCGACCGGCGCCGCCGAGTTGCTCTCGCGGCCCGCCGAGCCGTTCGCGAGCTGGCCGTCCTCGTTGCTGCCCCAGCAGGAGACCGAGCCGTTGCGCCGGAGCGCGCAGTGGTTGTAGCTGCCGCCGCCGATCATGGCCGCGTCCGAGATCCCGCTGACCGCGACCGGCGTGTTCGAGCGGTCCATCGCGCCGTTGCCGAGCTGGCCGTAGTTGCCCGCGCCCCAGCAGTGCACCGTGCCCGCCTCCGCGCGCGCGCACACCGAGTCGGTGCCGACGTGGACCTGCGCGATCCCCGTCAGGCCCTCGACGCGCGTCACGGGGAGCGTCGCGTCGCTGACCGTGCGCGTGTCGACGCAGGAGACCCCGCCGTCCGCGAGGACGGCGCAGAGGTTCATGGAGTCCGCGGTGCCGCCGACGTCGATGCTCCGCGCGTCGGCGATCCCCTCGATCGGGATCGGCAGGCTCGACTCGACGCGGCCCGAGAGCGTGCCCCAGCACGCCACCGTCCCGCCGCGCCGGAGCGCGCACGTGCGCGTCAGCCCGGTCGAGACCTCGACCGCGTCCTCGATCCCCGCCGCGGGCGTGGCCGACTCCGACGGGTTCGCGCGCGTCGAGCCGGTGCCGAGGCGGCCGTCGCTGCCGACGCCGAAGCAGATCGCGCGGCCCTCGCGGACGCCGCACACGGTGTGGCTCCCCACCTCGTAGCTCGTGCGCGCGGGCAGGCCCCCCTCGGTCGCGGGGAAGGTCGCGGGCGTGCTCGCGTCGGCGCTGAGCGCGTTGACGTCCGGAACCACGGCCGCGGCCGTGTGCAGCGAGCGCGGCTCGCCGTTGCCGAAGCGGCCGCCGCCCGCGACGCCCCAGCACCACAGCTGGTTCTGCGCGTTCAGGCCGCACGCCGAGCCACTCGTCCCCAACGCGCTCGTGTCGAAGCGGACGATCCCGCTCAGGCCGGTCACCGCGGTCGGCGTCGTGACCTTCTCCTCCTCCGAGCCCACGCCGAGGAGCTGCGCGGTGTAGTTGTTGTAGCCCCAGCAGTGCACGGCCCCGTTCGCGACGAGCGCGCAGGTGCGACCGGTCGCGACCGCGAGCTGCGTCGCCCCGCTCAGGCCCGCGATCGCGGCCGGCGTGGTCACGTTCTCCGTGCCCGCGCCCGCCTGGCCGTAGTTGTTCTGGCCCCAGCACATCACGCCCGAGCCGGTGATCGCGCAGCTGTGGTTTCCGCCGGCCTCGACCTGCGTCGCGCCGGTGACGCCCGACGCGGCGACGGGCGCGTTGCTCGCGCTGGTGTTGCCCTGGCCGAGCTGCCCGCTCGAGCCCGCGCCCCAGCACACGACGCTGCCGTCGTTCTTGCGCGCGCAGGCGTGGGCGCGACCCGCCGCGACCTGCGCGGCGTCGCTCAGCCCGCTCACCGCGACGGGCGTCGAGCTCGCGTTGGTCGCGCCGTTCCCGAGGCGGCCGTCCGCGCCGTCGCCCCAGCAGCTCACGGCGCCGCTCGAGCGGCGCGCGCAGGAGAAGCCCTCCCCGAGCGCGAGCTGCGTCGCGTCGGTGAGGCCCTCGACCTGGACCGCGCGGTGCGTGACCTCCGTGTTCCCGGCGCCGAGCGCGCCGGCGGCGTTCTGGCCCCAGCAGAACACGCCCGAGCCGGTGATCGCGCACGTGTGATCGTAGCCGCAGGCGAGGTGGATCGCGCCCGAGACGCCCTGGACCGGCACCCAGCTCCACCGCGTCTGCGCGGTCCCGTCGCCGAGCTCGCCGTCGAGGTTGCGGCCGGCGCAGTAGACCTCGCCCGACGCGCGCATCACGCAGGTGTGCTGCGACGCGTTGCAGACCTGCGCGGTTACCGGCGCCACGGTCGGCGCGCCGCCGCCTCCGCCGGTCTCGCCCGTCTCGCCGGTGCCGCCGCCGCCGCCACCACCGCCGCCGCCGCCCGACTCCTCCTCACCGCCGCACCCGATCGCCGCACCGAGCGCCAGGGACAAGATCACCGACTTCGCGATACGCATCACTACAACCCTCCGGGGCGGCCATTTACACGGGGCCAACCGCCGAGGTCACGAGAAAAGTATCGCAAGCGACCTTGCCCCGACTCGAGGATCGCGCGGCTCTCGGGCTCGCGCGGCGGGACGCGCTGGTCCACGCCGCATCCCTCGCGCGCGAGCCCGGGCGCGCGCGGGCTCCGCGGCGTAAGCTAGCCCGCCATGCGCCTCGCTTCTCTCGTCGTCGCCGCGACCCTCCTCCCCGCCTGCTCCAGCCGACCCGCGATCCCCCCGCTCCCCGACGCCGGCCCGCTCTACGACGCGGGGCTCGCGGACGCGGGCGGCGGCGCCGACTGCGAGAACCGCGTGCACGACGGCGACGAGACCGGCATCGACTGCGGCGGCTCGTGCCCCGCGTGCGCGGACGGCGATCCGTGCCGCGTGATGGAGGACTGCGAGAGCGGCGTCTGCACGCGCGGCCGCTGCCTCGTGCCGACGTGCATGGACGGCGTGCGCAACGGCATGGAGACGGGGCGCGACTGCGGCGGCGACTGCGGGCTCTGCCCGGGCGGCGAGCCGTGCTCGAGCAACGACCAGTGCCTCAGCGGCCGGTGCCGCGGCGGGATGTGCACGATGAGCGACTGCGAGGACGGGACGCTCAACGGCGACGAGACCGACGTCGACTGCGGCGGGCCCACCTGCCCCGCGTGCGCCGGCGGCGCGGCGTGCGACGAGGACACCGACTGCACGAGCCTGATCTGCGCGGGCGGGACGTGCACCGACGCGGCGTGCAACGACGGCGTGCAGAACCAGGACGAGACCTCCGTCGACTGCGGCGGCGGCGTGTGCCCGGCGTGCCGCGACGGGCTCGCGTGCCTCGTCGACGCGGACTGCGAGGGGCGGCGCTGTCTCGACGGGGGGTGCGTGTCCTGCGTCGACGGCGTGCGCAACGCCGAGGAGACCGACGTCGACTGCGGCGGGGGGCTCTGCGACGGGTGCGACGACGGAGACATGTGCGTGGTCGGAGCGGACTGCGCGTCGAGCAGCTGCGTGGCCGGCGTCTGCGAGTCCTGCGTCGACGGCGTGCGCAACCAGGACGAGAGCGACGTCGACTGCGGCGGGACCGCGTGCCCCGGCTGCCCCGACCGGCGCATGTGCGCCCTCGACTCCGACTGCGCGTCCGGGGACTGCCTCTCGGGGACCTGCGCGTCGTGCCTCGACGGGGTGCGCAACCGCGACGAGACGGACGTCGACTGCGGCGGCACGATGTGCCCCGGCTGCGCGCCCGGCCGCATCTGCGCGATGCCGTCGGACTGCGCGTCGATGCTCTGCGACGCGGCCACGCGCCTCTGCAACGCGCCGGGGTGCGGCGACGGGATCCGCAACGGCGCGGAGACGGACGTCGACTGCGGCGGCGGGAGCTGCATCGGGTGCGCGACCGGCCGGATGTGCGCCTTCCCCGCGGACTGCCGCGACGGGGTGTGCACGGGCGGGCGGTGCGTCGCGCCGACGTGCACCGACGGGGTCCACAACGGCGGCGAGACCGACGTCGACTGCGGCGGCGCGACCGCGTGCCCGCGCTGCCCCGATCGCGCCCGCTGCGGCGCGGCGACGGACTGCACCGCGGGCGTGTGCACCACGCCGCCCGGCCGCTGCGGCACGTTCAGCGGCTGCTACTGGGGCCTCATCGGCCAGGAGATGCAGTTCACCGACGCGACGGTCCAGGGCCTGTTCACGATGAACGGGCACACCTTCGACGTGCTCTCGGACAACGGGACGACCGCGGTGCACTCGTCGGTGCCGGCGACGCTCGCGCGCTACACGCACATCGTCTTGCACGAGCACGACCGCGTGCTGACCCCCGCGGAGACGGCCGCGCTGAACGCGTGGGTGAACGCGGGCGGGCGCCTGATCGTCACGGGCTACGACTCGCTCGGGAGCCCGACCGATCCGGATCTCGCCGCGCTCGTCGGCTGCGCGGGCCCGGCCGACGGGCCGTTCAGCGGGGCGCTCACCGTCGTGAACGCGACCCACCGCATCATGACGGGGCCCGCGCAGGCCTTCACGATGGGCCAGACCCTCACCGCGTCCTCGACCGATCACGACACGTGCACCCCGACGGGCGGCGCGGTGCGGCTCGTCGAGGTGTCCGGCTCGAGCAAGCTCAACGTCCGCGAGGGCATCGGCGCCGGCCGCGGGATGGCGGTCTACTGGAACGCGAACGGGAGCGGCGGCGGCGCGCTCACGGACTGGACGGGGCCCGGCGGCACGCAGCCCGCCTTGCAGAACCTCTTCGTCAACGTGCTCGACTACCTCTGCTCGGCGCCCTGAGCTCCCCTACGGCGCGCCGGCGTCGATCCGCTCGTTGAACACGCGCGGGTGATCCTCGGTCGTTCCGTCGCGGATCTCGAGCCGGACGTGGCCGTCGCGGAGCACCGCGGTCCACGAGGACCCGACCCACGCCTCGGCGGCCAGGCGCCGCTGCCCGATGGCGAGCTCCGGCCGGCCCTCGCGCAGGACCACCCAGCGGTGCTCCTCGACGCCGGGCTGGCACGTCCGCGCCTCGTCGCGCACGCGGACCCCCGGCGCGACGTCGCGCACCTCGCGCTCCTCGAACGGGCACGTCGCCTC
Organism: Sandaracinaceae bacterium; assembly: GCA_041918555.1. Lineage (GTDB taxonomy): Bacteria > Myxococcota_A > Polyangia > Polyangiales > Sandaracinaceae > JACKEC01. Next base: position 3,618 of record JAYRVK010000451.1, on the reverse strand, counting down.
GTCGAACGCGAGCTCGCTCCGGGCCATGAACACGAACGCGAGGATCGCGAAGCCGATCGGCGCCACCGCGAGCCCGACCAGCACCGCCTTCTTCCAGCCCCTCACTTCGCCATCTCCACCGCGCGCGGCTCCTCTGCGCGCGGCGCGCCGATCGCCTCGAGCCACGGCGCGAGATCCGCCAGCGCGCGCGCGGCGAGCCTCTCGCGGCGCGGGCGGCGCTTCCAGATCTTCCGGCCCGGGAGCGGCGGGATCATGCTCCACACCACGTTGGAGGGGGCAAAGTCTTTTGCTTGGTCCTGGAGGTGGCGCACGAGCCCGCCGAGCGCCGTCGTCTCGGGCGGGAGGAGCGTCGCCGCGCCGCGCGCCTTCGCCGCGAGCAGGGTCCCGAGGACCAGGCCGCACGCCGCGCTCTCGACGTAGCCCTCGACGCCGCTGATCTGGCCGGCCAGGTGCACGCCCGGGAGGGCGCGCAGCGCGAGCTCGCCGTCGAGCGCGCGCGGCGCGTCGACGTAGGTGTTGCGGTGCACGCTGCCGAGCCGCTCGAACTCCGCGTTCTCGAGGCCCGGGATCGTGCGGAAGACGCGCTGCTGGTCCGGCCACTTCATCCGGGTCTGGAAGCCGACGAGGTTGAACGCGGAGGCGTGGCGATCCTCCTGGCGGAGCTGCACGACCGCGTAGGGACGCTCGCCGGTGCGCGGGTCGACGAGGCCGACCGGCTTCATCGGCCCGAACGCGAGGGTCTGTACGCCGCGCTCCGCCATCACCTCGACGGGGAGGCACCCCTCGAAGTAGCGCGGCTCCTCGAACGCATGCGGCACGACCTTCTCGGCGGCCACGATGGCCGCGACGAAGGCCTCGTACTCGTCCTTGGTCATCGGACAGTTGCCGTACGCGGCGTCCCCGCCCTTGTCGTAGCGGCTCGCGCGGAAGACCACGTCCCAGTCGATCGAGTCCGCGGCGACGACCGGCGCGATCGCGTCGTAATAGGCGAGGTGCTCCCGGCCGACGACGCGCGCGAGCTCCGCGGCGAGCGCGTCGCCGGTGAGCGGCCCCGTCGCGAGGACGAGCGGCCGCGCGTCGGGGATCGCCTCGACGCGCTCGTGGACGAGCGCGATGCGCGGGTGCGCCGCGATCCGCCCCGTGACCTCCGCGCTGAACACCTCGCGGTCGACCGCCAGCGCGCCGCCCGCGGGGACCCTCGCGAGCTGCGCGGCGGCCATCACCAGCGAGCCGGCGCGCCGCATCTCCTCCTTGAGGAGCCCGACCGCGTTCGTGAGATCCGCGCCGCGGAACGAGTTCGAGCAGACGAGCTCGGCCAGCCCGTCGCTCTTCTGCGCCGCCGTGCGCGCGTGCGGCTTCTGCTCGATCAGGCGGACCTCGACGCCGCGCTCCGCGAGCTGCCACGCGCACTCACAGCCCGCGAGCCCGGCCCCGACGATCGTCACCGCGTCCATCGGGCGAACCCATAGCCGCTCAGGCGACGGCCAGCCATCCGCCGTCGCGCTGGTCCGCCAGATCGCGCGCCGCGAGCCGCACGAGCGCCACGCGCACCCGCACGACGGACAGGCCGGTGCGCCGGACGAGCTCGTCGACCGGCGCGGGGGCGGGCCCGAGCGCGTCGAGCACCGCGCGCTGCTCGGGATCGAGGAGCGGGGCGGGCCGGGCGCGCGGCGTGGGCTGCGGCGCGCGCCCGAGGACGGCCAGCACGTCGGCGGCGCCCGAGCACGGGCGCGCTCCGTCCGCGAGGAGCCGCGCGTTCCCCTCCCCGCGCAGATCCCACGGGCTCGCGGGCACGGCGAAGAGCGGTCGCTTCAGCCTCTTCGCGGCGCGCGCGGTGCTCATCGCCCCCGACTTGATCGGGGCCTGGACCACCACCGTCGCGTCCGCGAGCGCCGCGATGATCCGGTTGCGCGAGAGGAAGTGGGCCGGCCGCGACGGCTCGTCGGGCGCCCGCTCGCTGAGCCAGCCGCCCCCCCCCTCGAGCACGCGCTCGAAGAGCGGCGCGCGGTGGGCCGGGTACGGACGCTCGATCGCGGTCGGGAGCACCACGAAGGTCCGGCCGCCCGCCGCGAGCGCGCCCTCGTGCGCGGCCGCGTCGATCCCGTCGGCGCCGCCCGACACGATCGCGAGCCCCGCGCGAGAGAGCTCCGCCGCGAGCGCCCGCGCGAAGGCGACGGCGGCGGGGTCGGCCCGGCGCGTCCCCACGATCGCGACCGCGGGCCCGTCGGGGAGCGCGCCGCGCGCGAAGAGCGCGGCGGGGGGATCGGCGAGCTCCGCGAGGCCGCGGGGAAACGAGTCGGGGGCGACGCGGACGGTGTCGGTCATGCCCGGTCATCGGCCGCGCCCGCGCCCGGTTTCTTGCCGCGCGCCACGCCCCGGGCTCGAATCCAGCCGTGGAGCTCGACGCACGGGGGCTCGGCCTGCTCGCGCTCGCGCTGGTGGCGCTGATCCAGACCGCGCGCCTCGCGTGGCGGAGCACCGCGCGCCGGTGGGCGCTCGCGCGGCGCACGCGGCGCGCGCGGCGTGGCGAACGCGACGCCGAGGCCCTCCTCGAGGACGCGGGCTACCGCGTGCTCGCGCGGCAGGTGCGCGGCGCGGTGACCTACGTGGTCGACGGGGCGCCGCGCGAGGCGGAGGTCGTGATCGATCTCCTCGTCGAGCGCGGCGGCGAGCGCTTCGTCGCGGAGGTGAAGACCGGCGAGCGCGCGCCCGATCCGCTCGCGCGATCGACGCGGCGCCAGCTCCTCGAGTACGCGCACGCGTTCGACGGCGCGGGGATCCTGCTCGTCGATCCCGAGGCCGGCGCGATCCGCGCCGTGCGGGTGCCGCGCCGAGGGACCGACGCGCACACGCCGTGGGCCTGGCTCGCGGGGGGCGCCGCGATCGGGTGGGCCGTCGCGGTACTGTGGCCCTGAGCGCGGCGGTGCTAGGCTGGCCTCGCTCCCTCCTCGTCATGCGCAGCGTCCGCTCGGCCCTCGCCCTGATCGCCCTCGCCGCCCTCGCGCCCGCGCCGGTGCGCGCCTACTCCGGCGGGGTCAGCGCTGCGGACTTCGGCGTGGGCGGCTGCAACGACTGCCACGGCGGCGGCCCCGGCACGACGGGCACGAGCATCTCCTTCAGCTCGAACCTGACCGCCGGCGTCCCTGCCACGATCACGGTGACGGTGACCAACGCCTCGCAGGCCGGCGCGGGGTTCAACCTGCAACTGAGCATGGGCACGTTCGCCGCCTCGCCGGGCACCAACGTCCAGCGTTGGTCGGGGACCGAGGTCTCGCACGACGACCCCGACTCGAGCGGCCCGTGGACGTGGTCGATCTCCTGGACGCCGACGACCGACGGCTCGGTGAGCTACACGCTCTGGGGCAACGCGGTGAACCTCGCGGACCTCAGCGCGAACGACACGCCGGCGGCGAGCGCGCGCACCGGATCGGTCAACGTCGGCCGCGCCCTCGGCGCGAGCTGCTCGGCGGGCGGCCAGTGCGGCACGGGCAACTGCGTCGACGGTGTCTGCTGCAACACGTCTTGCGGCAGCACCTGCCAGGCGTGCACGCCGGCGGCCGGCGGTCAGGGTCCGGCCGGCACCTGCTCGCTCCTCGTCGCGGGCTCACTCGAGTGCTG
>JAYRVK010000450.1:0-2114 GCA_041918555.1 Sandaracinaceae bacterium | reverse complement strand
CCGCGCCCGCGCCCGCGCCCGCGCCCGCGCCCGCGCCCTCGCCCTCGCCCTCGCCCTCGCCCTCGCCCTCGCGCTCGCGCTCGCCCTCGCGCCCGCTCATGCGCGCGGCCACCGCGCGCCGATCCCGCTTGCCCGCGCTCGTCCGTGGGAGCGCCCCGCCGACCTCCCACGTGTGCGGCACCATGTACGCCGGCAGCCGTTCCGCGACCCACGCGCGCAGCACCTCGGGCGCGGCGGTCCCCTCGATCGCGGCGTGCAGCCGACCGTCCGGGCGCTGCGTCACGACCGCGTCCCGCACGTCCGGGTGATCGACGAGCGCGTGCTCGATCTCCGCGAGCTCGACGCGGTTCCCACGCACCTGCACCTGCGCGTCCGCGCGGCCGACGTACACGAGCGCGCCGTCGGGCCGGCGCCGCGCGAGGTCGCCCGTCCGGTACACGCGGCCCAGCCCCGGCCGCTCGACGAACGCCGCCGCGGTGCGCTCGGGATCGTCGAGGTAGCCCTCGGCGATCGCGCCGCTCACCACGATCTCGCCGACGCCGTCGACGACGTCGACGAGGTGCGCGCGGACGCCCGCGCGCGACCAGCCGATCGGGGTGTGCGCGCCGTCGGGGTCCGTCGTGACCTCGAACCACGTCGCGTTGTGCGCGGTCTCCGTCGAGCCGTACACGTTCGCGAGCCGCATCGCGCGCCCGAAGCGCGCGCGCCACCGCCGCACGTGCGCCGCGGGGACCGCCTCGCCGCCGAGGAGCACCCAGCGCACGTCGGGCAGCGGGTCGGCGCGCTCCATCGCGCCCATCAGGTGCGTCCACAGCGAGGGCACCGAGTTCCAGACCGTGATGCGGCGCTCCCGGAGGAACGCGACGAGCGCGTCGGGATCGCGGGTGAGCCCCTCGGTCACCGGCTCGATCGCGCCGCCCGCGCAGAGCGTCGCGAACATCTGCCGGATGGAGCCGCCGAAGCCCAGCGAAGACGTCTGCGCGAGCCGGTCCTCGGGCCCGATCCCGAACGCGGCGATGCACCAGTCGACGAACGCGAGCGCGGCGCGGTGCGACATCACGACGCCCTTGGGCCGGCCCGTCGTGCCGCTCGTGAACATCACATAGGCGACGTCGGAAGGGACCGACGGGCCGTCGCCGCGCTCCTCGTCCGTGACGACCTCGACCGGGAGCTCGAAGCGCGTGGCGCGTGAAGCGAGCGCGCTCGGCGCGACGAGGGCCGTCGGCCGCGCGATCGCGAGGACCTGGGCGATCCGCGCGTCGGGCCAGCCCGGATCCAGCGGGACGTACGCAGCGCCCGCGCGCAGCACGGCGAGGACCGCGATCACGGCCTCCTCCGAGGGGGTCGCGAGGATCGCGACGCGCGGCCCGTGGAGCCGCCGCGCGAGCGCGCCGCTGCGCCGCGCGAGCGCGCGATAGCTGAGCCCCGCCACCGCGAGCGCGTCCGGCCGGCGAGCGCACTCCGCGAGGATCCGTGCATGCAATGTAACTTGTGGTGCTACGGTCGGCGCGATCGCCTCGTCGAGTGCCGCCTCGAACGCGCGCGCGAGCGCCAGGGCGTCCTCGCGCGAGAGGTGGCTGCCGAGCGCGTTGAGGGACGCGCCGAGGCGCCCGTCGAAGCGCCACGCGATCAGGCCCACGCGGGTGAAGCCCGACGCCGACGCGCCCATCGGGTCCGAGAGGCGCTGGCCCCCGACCTCGTTCTCTGCGGGGAGCAGCGGGAAGCTGAAGCCGGCGGGCGCGAGCCCGACCGGCAGCGCGCCGCGCTCCGCGAGGCCCGCGAGCCCGAGCGCGCTCGCGCCCGCGCGCGCCGCGACCTCGGCGAGCTCGCGCGCGACCCGCGGGGCGAGCGCGGCGACGCGCTCGCTCGGGCGGACCTCGATCCGCACGGGCAGGCTGTCCGCGAACGAGCCGACGACGCGGTCGAGGTCGGGCAGGCGCGCCTCGCGCCGACCCTGCGCGACGCGGATCGCGAGGTCGCCCTCGCCGCTCGCCGCGTAGAGCGCGCGCGCCCACGCCGCGAGCGTCAGCGCGGGGAGGCTGACCCCGAGCTCCCTGGCGCACGCCTCGAGCGCCGCGGTGCGCGTCGCGTCGAGCTCGATCCGGATCGCGTGG
>JAYRVK010000449.1:0-9111 GCA_041918555.1 Sandaracinaceae bacterium | reverse complement strand
CCTTCGATCGCGCGGTCGACTTCTTCCGCACGGCCCTCGAGCTCGGCCAGCACCCGGAGCCGCACCGCCGTGCGCTCCAGCTCGAGCTGGCGCAGGCGCTCTCGAGCGCGGGCCGCGGCGCGGAGTCGGCGGCGGCCTTCGACGCGGCGGCCGAGGGCGCCGACCCCGCCACGCGCCGCGACTGCCAGCGGCTCGCCGCCGAGCAGCTCCTGATCAGCGGGCACATCGAGAACGCGCTCGCGCGCCTCGAGGGCGCGCTGACGGAGCTCGGAGAGCCCCTCGTGGCCACCCCGCGGCACGCGCTGCTCGCGGTGCTCTGGCGCCGGCTGCGCCTGGCGGTCCGAGGGATCGGTTGGACGGAACGGAGCGCGAGCGAGATCTCCGAGGCCGATCGGGCGAAGCTCCAGGTGGTGGGCGCCGCCGCGCTCGGCCTGAGCATGGTCGACTCGATCCGCGGCGCGGCGTTCAACGCGCGCTTCGCGCAGCTCGCGCTCGCCACGGGCGACCCGGTGCAGGTCGCGCGCGCGCTCGGGACCGAGGCCACGATGTCGGCCTACCAAGGCAAGTTCGCGCGGGCGGTGAAGATGGGACGGGCGGTCGAGCAGATCGCGCAGCGTCACCCGGGCGACCCCTACATCGGCGCGTGGTCGGCGATCGCACGGGGCGGCCTCGCCTACTTCGAGGGGGACTTCGCGTCCGGGGAGGCGGCCATGCGCGAGGCGGGCGAGCTCCTCACCCGCGTCGGAGGGACGACGTGGGAGCGCAACAACACGGCGATGTTCGTCCTGTTCTGTCTGCGCTACCGGGGCGAGCTCACGGCGCTCAAGACCACGGCGGAGGCGCTCCACCGCGACGCCGCGCGCCGGGGTGACCTCTACATGCAGGTCAGCGTGCGCCGTTACGCCGGCCGCTACGGCTCGCTCGCGCGGGATCGACCCGCCGAGGCGCTCGAGGACCTCGAACGGACCGAGTGGCCCGCGCCCAAGCACATCTTCCATCTGCAGGACTGGCAGCGGCTCGAGGCACGCTGCGAGATCGCGCTCTACGCGGGGCGAGCGGCCGAGGTGCGCCCCCTCGCGGAGGAGGGCTTCGAGGCGCTCGGTCGCTCGATGCTCCTGCGCATCGTCACCGTGCGCAACCCGGCGGCGTTCGTGCGAGCGCGCCTGCGGCTCGCGTCCGCGCCGAGCGCCGACGATCTGCGCTTCGTGGAGCGCACGGCGCGACAGCTCGAACGCGAGGGAGGCTACATGGTCGCCTGGGCGCACCTGCTCTGCGCCGGCGTCGCGTCTCGACGGGGCGACGCGCGCCGCAGCGTCGAGCACCTGCGCGAGGCCGAGGCGCTGAGCGCGCGCTACGGGTGGGGGTTCCACCGGGCGGTGGCCGCAAGCCGCCTCGCCGCGCTCACGACGGGGGACGTGGCGGCGCGGTGGCGACGGGAGTCCGAGGCCTGGATGCGCTCGCAGCGCATCCAGGCTCCCGCGCGGATGGCGGACATCCTCGCGCCCGGCTGGGACGACGCGTGATCACGGCGCCCCAGAGATCAGAACGTGGTGGTGAGGCCGAGGGAGCCCGGCCCGACGCTCACGCTCGTGCTCCCGCGCCGCGCGTTCCCGCTGTCGACGTCGAGCACGATCGCGGGGATGAGGAGCGCGAGACCGACGAAGCCGCCGATGCTCGTCATGATCAGCCCCGACATGAGGTAGGTGAAGCCGGGCGCCTCGCCCGGGTCGTCCGTCGTGAACGCGTAGCCCATGAACGCTCCGCCCACCGCGGCGATCGCGAGGTTGGCGATCGAGAGGCCATAGAGCGCGGTCGCGCCCGCGCTCAGGCCGTCGGCGTGCCGGAGGTCGACCGACGGAGCGTCCTCGAGCGCGACGGACGCGCCGACCGAGAGATCCTGGGCGCCCGCAGGCGCGGCCGCGAAGAGCGCGATGCAGAAACAGGCGATTCGAGTCATGGCCGGCCCGTTTGCAGGCCGCATGCCGTGCGTGGAGGACGCGAACGCGGGGACGTGCTGTGCAGCTTGCTGCGCACTATCGCCGCCCACGATCACGGCGGCGTCGAGGACGTGCAGGACGTCGTCGCGCCCGCGCGACAGGTACGGCGCGCGCGCGAGCCGGCGAACGTCGAGTCCGCACGGCTCGAGCGTGCGCTCGACGAGGTCCGCGAGCGCGGCCTCGAAGTCCTCGCCCTCGCCCCCGAGCGGCTCATCGGGATCCACCGTGGCGCCTCCCCCCCGATCGACGTGGGCGCGCGCGGGGAGCGGGACGCTGAGCACCAGCACGCCGTCGGCCTCGAGGAGCGAGAGCGCTGCAGTGAGCAAGGATCGTGGACGCTCGCAGCGGTCCAGGACGTTGCTGAGCGCGATCGCGTCGAAGCGGCCGAGCCCGGGCGGGATCTCGCGCGCGAGATCGACGCGGTGGCACGCGAGGCCGAGCCGCCGCAGGCGCCGCGCCATCGGGCCCGAGAGCTCGGTCGTGACGACCTCCCGCGCCACGCCGCGCGCGTGGACCGTCACGTCGCCGTTCCCCGCCCCGACGTCGAGCAGGCGACGCCGCGCCCCGAGCAGATCGCGCCACGAGACCTCGCCGTAGAGCGCCATCGGGTGCGTGCCGAGGAGGCCGTCGGCGTCGAAGTCGCTGACCACGCGGCGGAGCGCGCCGCGCAGCGCGGACTTGAGCGCGCCGTGCCCCGGGCCCTCGGCGGCGAAGGCCGCGACGTAGGGATCGTCGGGAAGCGGTCGCACGAGCCGGCCGAGGCGCGCCGGCAGGCGCTCGACGCGGAGCGACCTCACGGGTGCAGCACGACGCTCCCGACGACGCGGCTCTCCCACTTCGCGCGCATCGCCGCGACGACGTCGGACAGGGGGAACGTCGCGCCGACGCGCGGAGTGATCTTCCCGGCGCGCGCCCACGCGAGGATCCGATCGCGGCGGTCCGCGCGCAGCCGCGGATCGCGGTGCGCGGAGATCGCGGCGGGGCACCCGCGCACGTCGAGGCCCTTCATGAGGATGAGGTTCGTCGGCAGCACGTTCGCGTTCGGCGCGCCGCGGCCGCCCTTGCCCTTCGCGACGAACGGCGTCGCCGCCCAGCCCACGAGGAGGAAGCGCGCGCCGAAGTCCACGCAGCGGAGGCTCTCGACGGACAGCTCGCCGCCGACCGGGTCGTACACGACGTCGACGCCGCGCCCCTCGGTGAGCTCCTTGATCGCCGGCCGGAGCGCCGCGAGGTCGCTCGTGTCGACGACGTGGTCGGCGCCCTCCGCGCGCACGATCGCGAGCTTGTCCGGCGAGCGGCCGGTCGCGATCACCGTCGCCCCGGCGAGCTTCGCGAGGTGGACCGCGGCGAGCCCCGTCGTCCCGGACGCGCCGTGCACGAGGACGACGTCGCCCGCGCGGAGCTCGCCGCGGTGGATCAGGCAGTGGTACGCGGTCTCGTACGCGCCGAGGAGCACGCTCGCGGCGTCGAGGGAGAGCGGCGCGGGCTTGGCGATCACCGCCTCGGCCGGGGCGACGGCCCACGACGCGAAGCCGCCCCAGCGCCGGTACGCGCCGAGCGAGCGCGGCCCGGTGAGCAGGCCGTCGACGATCACCTCGTCGCCGACCTCGACGGCGCGCGCTGCGTCGCCGCGCCACGCGACCACCCCCGCGTACTCCATGCCGGGCGTGTACGGCGGCTCGGGGACGTGCTGGTACTGCCCGCTCGTCATCAGCAGATCGACCCAGCCCACCCCGGCGCTCCGCACCTCGATCAGCACGTCGCTCGCGCCCAGCGTCGCGGGATCCGGCCGGGGCTGCGGCTCGAGGGCGAGGTGCTGATCGAGCGCGTCGAGCGGGGTCTCGCCGAGCTCGCGCACGAGGGCGCGGCGTCCTTCGGGGGCGTGGGTCATCGCGCCGATGATAGTGCGCTCAGCGCGACTCGTAGACCGTGAGCGCCGGGAGCTCGACGCACGTGAGGAAGCCGCCCTTGCCCGCGCCCGTGTCGAGCGCGATCACCGCGGGCCCGGCCCAGAGGTCCGTCGGGTCCGCGGGCGTGTGCGTGGAGAGCTCGGGCGGGAGGAGCTCGGTCGCGGTGTGGCCGATGACCACGCGCTTGCCCCGGTACTCGCGGAAGAAGCGCTCCGAGCGGGTCCAGAGCATGGGCCGCGGGTCCTCCACCTCCGACGGATGGAGGAAGCGACCCTCCTTCTCGACGAGCCCCGCGTGGACGTAGATCGCGTGCTCGTCCTCGTACCACTTCGGGAGCGAGCGCATCCACGCGACGTGCTCCTCCGGGAAGAACGCGCCGCGCGCGAGGGTCTCGAGCTCCTCGCCCTTGGGCATCTCGCCCTCGCGCGGCGCCTCGCCCCCGACGTAGGAACGCAGCGCCGCGAGGCAGCCGTTGCCCGGCGGCAGGACGAAGCTCGCCCAGCCCTCGTCGATGACCTTGAGCCACGCGTCCTCGTGGTTGCCGGCGAGGCAGACGATCGTGCAGCGCACGTCCTGGTCGAAGCGACGGACGAGCTCGACGACCTCGCGCGAGCAGGGGCCGCGATCCACGTAGTCGCCGAGGAAGACGAGGGTGTCGTGCTCCGCGATGGGCGGGAGACGACCGACCAGGGTGCGCAGCGCGTCGAGGTCGCCGTGCAGATCGCCGATCGCGAAGGTCCGCGGTCCGTCGGTCATACGCACCGGGAGGATCGACTGTGCCATGAGGCACGGCAAGCGGGGAGCGGCGACCTCACGGGTCGGTCGAGGCCCGTCGAGATCTCGACGGTCGGTCGACGGTGCCCAGGATCAGGGGGGAGAATTGCGGGCATGGGGTCTGCTGTGGGTGGTGGCGAGAAGGAGCTCCGTCATGCCCCACGCCGCCCGCTCGCTCGCCTCGCTCGCCGTGATCGTCACCCTGTCCGCGTGCTCGGGTCCAGCGAGCGCACCGATCCACGAGCTCGCCCCCGGCGCGGCCACCGTGCTGATCCGCGGCGAGAGCGGCACGGGGAAGAGCCTCGTCGCGCGCGCGCTCCACGACGCGTCGGACCGCGCGGACGGCCCCTTCGTGCACGTCGACTGCGCGTCCTTCGCGAAGGGCGTGATCGAGAGCGAGCTGTTCGGCCACGAGCGCGGCGCGTTCACCGGCGCCGATCGGCTGCGTCCATCCCCCCCCTCCGACCCACCGCGAGGAGATGGAGCGCCTCGAGCGCGAGCACCTGGCGCGCTCGCTCGCCGAGCACGGCGGCAACAAGTCGGCGGCCGCGATCGCGCTCGGGATGCCGCGGACCACGCTGATCTCGAAGCTGCGCAGGCACGGGCTCGCGTGAGTCTGGCATCCTCGGGCGATGCCCATCTCCGACGTGGCGCTGACCCACGAGCTGCCGCTCCTCGCGGACCGCGTGGTGGTGCGCGTGCCCTTCCCGTTCTTCGCCGATCCCCCGTTCACGCGGCACGGGGGGATCATGGGCTACGAGCGCCGGAGCCCGCGGAAGCACCGCGCCGGGTTCGAGACGAGCGGCGCCAAGCTCCGGATGGTGGCGGATGAGCACTTCCGCACGACCGTGGGCCTGGCGGAGCACGTGCGCGGCCTCGCCGGGAGCGGGTTCGGCGACGGGCTCGGATCCGCACGGACGCTCGAGCTCGACCCGGGGCGGCACTACCTCGTGCTCGCGGACGCGCTCCCCGTCGTCGCCGAGGGCACCGCGCACTTCCTCGGGGAGAGCTACCTCGCCCTGCCGGACGGGCTGGTGGTCGAGGTGCGCTACTACGTCGACCGCGCGGGCCTCGCGCTCCACGGCCCCGCGGAGATGCATCAGCTCGCGATCGCGCTCGCGCGCTCGGCCACGCCGGGGGAGCGGCGCTACGCGCGCGGGCCCGCCTCCGTGACCCTCGGCGCGCGGCCCGGCCAGCCCGTGATCGAGCTCGACCTCGTGCGCGACTGGGTGCCCACGCTCGATCTCGGGCCCGACTTCTCCGCGCACCGCTTCCTGAAGGCGCTCGCCTACGGCGCGAACGACGAGCGGAGCCTGCTCCTGTACCTCGGCCGTCACCCGAGCGCGCAGCGGCCGCCGGGCGCGAAGGACGTGAAGGTGCGGATGCTCGGGGAGCTCGTGCCGGGCTTCGCGACCACCGAGACGGTGGACGGGCGGACGCAGCACACGGTGGAGGCGGTCGCCGCGATCGCCGCGCACCGGCTCGCGTGCCACGCGGTCCTCAAGGGCGAGAGCGTCCCGGAGCTCGAGGACCTCTGGAACATGCTGGCGTCGAGCTACGTGCTCCCCGCAAGAGAAGTTGCAGCCCCCGCGCCCGCGCCGGCTCCCGAGGCGGCGACCGTGGCCAAGCCGGCGGGGCCGGACTTCGACGCGCTGTGCGGCGCGGCGCACCCGAGCGGCGGAACCGGTCCGCGCGCCGCGATGGACGCGCTGTGGACCGCGGCCTTCGCGCTCGATGTGTGGCACTTCGCGGTCGCGAAGGACCGGCCCACGGCGCCGCTCGTGTACGAGCTGCAAGGCAAGCGCTGGGCGTTCGTGTTCACCGACGCGGCCCGCGCCCTGCGGTTCTACGAGGAGAACGCGGCGGCGGTCGGCGGCGCCCACCGCGCCACCCTCGCGCTGCGGCTCGACGGCGCCCGCGGATGGATCCGCCAGGCCGGCGCGGAGGGCCTGTTCGGCGTGCAGTTCAACTACGCCCAGCCCGGCTGGTTCGCGCCGTGGGAGGGCGTGGATCGGATCTGGTCGCACCTGCGCGGATAGGCGCGCAACCGGCCTCGACGCGCGTGTCGCACGGCGGCCCAAGCCGTGTCGCAGCCGCGTGGGGCACGCGGTCTTCGCGTTGGCGCCGTCCTTGCTGAACGGGCTCGCATGCGAGCCCTCCTCGCGGCCGCGATCGCCCTCACCTCACTCGGCTGCGCGGCCCTCCACGGCGCGTGCGGCGATGGGTACGTCGATCCCGGAGAGGTCTGCGACGACGGCAACCTCGAGAGCGCCGACGGCTGCTCCTCCACCTGCGGCCACGACTTCGTCGGCTCGTGCGGGAATGGGTACGTCGAGGGCAGCGAGGGGTGCGACGACGGGAACCCAAACGCGGGCGACGGCTGCACCCCCACTTGCTTGCGCGAGCTCTGCGGCAACGGGATGGTCGACGGGGTCGAGGAGTGCGACGACGGGAACGTCCTCGACGACGACCGCTGCTCCAACGGCTGCCGGCTGCGGCCCCGGTGCGGCGACGGCGTCGTCGACCCGGGTGAAGCCTGCGACGACGGGAACGGGATCCTCACCGACGTGTGCGCGATGTGCAGCGCAGCCCGCTGCGGCGACGGGTTCCTCCACGCGGGCGTCGAGGGGTGCGACGACGGGAACGACGACGACACCGACGCGTGCACGACCTGGTGCACCGGGAGCGAGTGCGGCGACGGCATCGTCGAAGAAGGGGCCGAGTGCGACGACGGGAACCTCGTCGACACGGACGCCTGCAAGAACAATTGCTCCCTCAACGTCTGCGGCGACGGCGTGGTCTTCGACGGCGTCGAGGCATGCGACGACGGGAACACGGACGACGCCGACGCGTGCAAGACGGATTGCACCCTCGCCGTCTGCGGCGACGGGGTCGTCCACGCGGGCGCCGAGGAGTGCGACGACGGCAACCTCGACGACCGGGACGGGTGCCGCGACGCCTGCGTCGCCGCGGTGTGCGGCGACGGCGTCGTGTGGGCGGGCGTCGAGCTCTGCGACGACGGGAACACCATCGACGACGACGCGTGCCCCAACCACTGCCTGCCCCACGAGTGCGGCGACGGAATCGTCTCGCCCGGCACCGAGTGCGACGACGGGAACTCCGACGACGGCGACGCGTGCCTGAACGTCTGCCTCCTCGCGCGCTGCGGGGACGGCTTCGTCTACCGCGGCGTCGAGGAGTGCGACGACGGCAACGCGATCGACGGCGACGCGTGCTCGAACGCGTGTGAGCTCCCGTGATGGCGCCCGAGACCCTGCACCCGGTCCTTCTCGCCCTCGCGCTCAGGCTCTGCTTCGGCTGCGCGGACCTCCACGGTCGCTGCGGGGACGGGTACGTCGACCCGGGCGAGGTGTGCGATGACGGCGACGTCCTCGACGGCGATGGCTGCTCCGCCGCGTGTGCGTCGAGGCCCGCGGCGACGGTGTGCTCCAGGGGCCCATGCTGGGGACGATGCTCGCGGCCATGATGCTGGGCGCGGTGGCGGCGAGGACAGAGGACGGGCGCGAAGACGAGGGGATGCTGCCCCTGTTGAAGCGTGACGAGATCCAGATCCTGCTGTCGATCGGGATGCCACCGTCGGTGATCGCCGAGAGGACGGGCGTGTCGGTGGACACGGTGAGCCGCGTGCGCACCGAGGAGTCGGTCTCGCACGTCGACGACACCGCGGAGCGGAAGCGTCGGCGGATCGCTCGGCCCTCGAAGGCCGCGCGCTTCGAGGTCGGGGTCCGCACGTGGCTCGAGGAGACGCCGGAGCTGCCGACGCAGGAGCTGCTGCGGCGGGCGATCGAGCCGGGCTACGACGGCGCCAAGAGCGCCTTCTACACGCTGGTCTCGGGCGTCCGACCGCGTCGCGGTGCGCCCGTCGTGCGCTTCGAGGGCCTGCCGGGCGAGTTCTCGCAGCACGACTTCGGTCACGTGGACGTGACCTACGTCGACGGCCGCAAGGAGCGAGTGCACTTCTTCGCGTCACGCCTGAAGTACTCACGTTTCGTTGCGGTCTCGGTCGTGCCCAACGAGCAGGTCGAGACGCTCGTTCGCACGCTTGTGCGGCACTTCCACGCCTTCGAGGGCGTGCCGCTACTCGCCGTCTTCGATCGACCGCGGACGATCGTGCGCAAGTCGGGCCGCGGGCGCGATGTGGAGCAGTTCCACGCGACCTTCGACATCCGCCATCGGGGGCGCACTCGGTGCGGTGCGAGATCACGCGGCTACCCCGCTCTGCTCACCGGATACACTCGGTGTCCGGCCCCGGCCTCCGTTCCGAGCGCGATCCAGACCCTTCTCAGGCCAGCCGTTCGCTGCTAGCCTCGGCGTATGAAGGACTGCGGGGGCGGGGGGGGCCGCCGGCGGGCGGGGCGGGGGGGCGGGGGGGCGCGGGGGGGGGGGGGCGCGGCGGCGGGTAGGGGGGG
>JAYRVK010000448.1:0-3192 GCA_041918555.1 Sandaracinaceae bacterium | reverse complement strand
GTCGCGGGCGCGCGCTTCGAGGGGGCGGTGCTCTTCGGCGCGGATCTGCGCGAGCTCGCGTGGCCCGGCGTGGTGACGCTCCCGCGGGACCTCGCGGGCGCGAACCTCGGCGAGGCCGCGCTCTCCGAGGCGGACCTCGCGGAGGCGAACCTGCGCGGCGCCCGGCTGCGCGGCGCGCGGCTCGAGCGGGCGCGGCTCGCGGGCGCGGACCTCGCGGACGCGGACCTGCGCGGCGCGTGCCTCCGCGGCGCGGACCTGACCGGCGCGGACCTCTCGGGGGCCGACGCGACCGACGCCGATCTCGGCGGGGCCCGGTTGCGCGGCGCCCAGCTCGTCGAGACCCGCCTCCACGGCGCGGACCTCGGCGGCGCGGATCTCCTCGACACCTCGCTCGAGGGCGCGGACGTGCGCGGCGCCCGCCTCGGCGCGCTGACCCCGGGCCAGCTCCAGCTCATCGGCCTCGTGCTCGACGAGGTGCGGCTCGACGGCGTCGATCTGCGCGGCGTCGAGCTCCGCGGCTGCACGATGCACGGTGCAAGCCTCATTGGCGCCAACCTCGCCGGGGCGACGCTCGTGGGCTCGGACCTGCGCGGCTCGGTCTGCCGCGGCGCCTGCTTCGACGGCGCCGACCTCACCGACGCGAACCTCGGCGGCTGCGACCTCGGCGCGGCGTCCTTCGTCGGCGCGCGGCTGCGGGGCGCCGACCTCGGGGGCGCCGAGCTCGGCGGCGCGGACCTCCGGCGCGCGGACCTCACCGGCGTCGACCTCGACGGCGTGGCGCTCCGCGGGGTGATCCTGCGCGAGGCGTGCCTCGAGCGGGTGAGCGCGCGCGGCGCGGTGCTCGAGGGCGCCGACCTCGGCCTCTGCACCCTCGTCGACGTGGACCTCGAGGGCGCCAACCTCCGGGGGGCGAAGCTCTCCGAGCTCGAGGCGCGCCGCGCGTGCTTCGCGAAGGCCGACTTGACGGACGCGGTGATGGTGCGGCTGCGCGCGCGCGAGGCGGACTTCGCGGGCGCGATCCTCGCCGGCGCGGATCTGCGCGGCGCCGACCTCCGAGGCGCGCAGCTCCGCGAGGCGGAGGCGGATCGGGTGCGCCTGGACAACGCGTGCCTGCGCGGCGCGCAGCTCGACGGCGCGCTCCTGCGTGGCGCGTCGCTGCGGCACGCGGAGCTCCGGTACGCGATCCTCGATCGGGCGGACCTCTCGGGCGCGGACCTCGGCCACGCGGACCTGCGGCAGGCGCGAGCGCACCGCTGGCTCGACGCGGGCGCGCGCTTCGACGGCGCGCAGCTCTCCGGGCTCCTGCGCACGGATCCCGTCCGCGCCGCCGCCGAGGACTTCATCCCGGGTCGTCCCGAGGAAGGAAACTTGTCATGAGCACACGGTCATGAGCGACACCCGCGTCCACGTCCCCCTCGCCGCGATCGGCGTCCTGTCCGGCGTCGTCGAGGCCGCCGCGCCGGGCGGACCGCTCCGCGTGCGCTCCCCGTTCCTCGGGACCGTCGAGGCGCACCTCGCGCTCCCCGGCGTCGCGCTCGAGGCCGGCGAGCGGGTGCTCGTCTCGCTCGATCCGACCGGCTGCGCGTACGTCGTGGGGGTCCTCGACCGCCCCGCGCGCGCGGCGGACGGATCCTCGGCGCGGGTCGAGCCCGACGGCGCGCTGTCCGTGCGCGACGCCGAGGGCGCGCTCGTCTTCGAGCGCCGCGACGGCAAGAGCATCGTGCACGCCGCCGAGGGCTCGATCGCCTTCCGCGCGGCGGGCACCATCGACCTCGAGGCGGAGCTCGGCGTCCGGATCCGCTCGGGCCGCGAGGTCCGGCTCGAGGTCGCGCCTCCGGGCGGCGAGCCGCGGACGAGCGTCCGGCTCGGGCGACGCGCGATCGAGGTCGCCTCGCGCGTCCTCGGCGCGAGCGTGTCGAGCGCGGTGCTCGACGTCGGCGAAGGGCTCGTCCGCGCCAAGGTCATGCAGACCGAGGGCGGGACGCTCCGGCAGTCCTTCGAGCGGATCGAGACCAACGCGGGGCACCTGTTCGAGCGCGCGCGGGAGACCTACCGCGAGGTCGAGACGCTCGCGCAGACGCGCGCGGGGCGGCTGCGCGTCATCGCGAGAGACACCGTGCACCTCCTCTCGAAACACACGCTCGTGAAGGCCGACGAGGACGTCAAGATCAAGGGCGAGAAGATCTACCTCTCGTAGAGGGAGCAAGACGTGTTTCCCATCGCGACCAACGGCGGCGGCATGTGCCAGGGCTTCCCGGACGTGTGCAAGGTGCCCGCGCCCCCCGCGCCGCCCATCCCGACCCCGTTCCCGAACCTCGCGCAGCTCGCGCAGGCGAACGGAGGCACCTGCGCGCAGCGCGTGAAGATCCTCAACAAGAAGGTGGTCACCGTGAAGACCCAGGTGCCTCGCAGCATGGGCGACGAGGCGGGGGTCGCCGGCGGGGTGGTCAGCGGGATGAACATGGGCCCGGTCGCGTTCAAGGTCGGCGTCCCGAAGATCAAGGTCGAGGGGAGCGACGTCATCAACCACCTCAAGACCTCGGCCCACAACGGCTCGAACGCGAACATGCCGGCGGGGACCCACGTCGCCCCGAGCCAGACGAAGGTCATCGCGAACGGGTAGCCGCGGCGGCGGGTCTGGTTCTCGTCGGGGATGATCTCTCACCCGAACGCCGCCCCGCCGCGACGTGCGCGTGAGGGACACCGCCTCGGCGACGTGCTGCGCAACGCGAGGGCGCGCAGCTCCGAGCTCAGGCGCGGCTCGATCGACGACCTGCTCGATCGCGCGTCGATCGAGGCCGGGACGCGGCGCCTCGACGTCGTGCCGACCGCTGGTCGCCGCGGGACCGGGGACTACCTCCCGATGGGATGCGGCGCCTCGTGGACCGGTTCTTTGGCCGACTGCGCCGGCGGATCGCGATCCTGCTGGCCGTCCTCGCCCTCTTGTCCCTGGCGCCCTGGGCGCTCGCGCATCGCGCGCACGGCCACCTCGACGGCGCCGCGCTGCGCCTGGACGCCGTCGGCTCGCTCCGCTACCGCCTGATGCAGCTCCGCGTCGCGGCGGCGACGGGGGCGCCGCGCGCGGAGCTCGAGGGCCTCGCCGACGCGCAGCTCCGCACGATCGACCGGCTGATCGAGGGTGACGAGGCGCTCCCGGAGTGCACCCCGGCCGACGCGTGCGCCGGGCTGCGC
>JAYRVK010000447.1:0-3400 GCA_041918555.1 Sandaracinaceae bacterium | reverse complement strand
GCGGGTGCGGGCGCGGTCGCGGTCGCGGTCGCGCGGTCGCGGTCGCACGGGCACGGTCGCGGTCGCGGTCGCGGGTGCGGGTGCGGGTGCGGGTGCGGGTGCGGGTGCGGGCGCGGGCGCGGGCGCGGGCGCGGGCGCGGGCACGGGCACGGGCACGGGCACGGGCACGGGCGCGGGCGCGGGCGCGGGTGCGGGTGCGGGTGCGGGTGCGGGTGCGGGTGCGGGCGCGGTCGCGGGCGCGGGCGCGGGCGCGAAATCGCCAGCGCGGAGGCGATGACCGTTGAGCCTCTCGACGACCGCTGGCGTCACCGAGGTCGAATCGAGAAACGCCCCGATGGACCACGCGCGAAGTGGTGGTCGCGAGCGGCTGAGGACCGCGCTGTACGAGGCGCGCGAGACGAGGAGCAACCTCGAGATCGCGGTGGCCGCGGGGATCGTGAGCGAGGTCGAGGTGGACAAGATCGCGGCGACGCTCTACGAGCTGGTCGGGACGCGGCGGCGGTAGCCGCAGCCGGCGCGGAGGCGGTCATCGCCTCCGCGCTGGTCGTCGAGAGGCTCAACGGACTGTGCGCAGCCAAGCGGGTTGTGCTCCGTTACCTGGTCTGGCCCGCCCCGCAGTCCGTGGAGCCGCTCGAAGAGGTCGTTGGTCTGCAGGAGCTCCTCGTCGGCGGCTCCCAAATTGGCATGCACCTCGACGTGGCGGACGTGCCCCGCGCCCGTGCGTTCGTGCGTCGCCATCGCGCCCGCTGCTACCGTCTCCGCCGATGTACGAGCTGATCACCATCGCCTTCTCCCACTACTGCGAGAAGGCCCGCTGGGTCCTCGATCGCAACCGCGTCCCCTACCGCGAGCGGCGCTACCTCCCGGGCATGCACCTCCTCGCGACGCGCCGCGCGCTCGCGGGGACCGGCGTGGGCCGGGCCGACGCCGCGTCCTCGCGCTACTCGACGCCCATCCTCCTCGGGGCCGGCGCGCCGATCGCGGACTCGACCGACATCGCGCGCCACGTCGAGCCCGCGCTGTTCGAGGATCCCGAGGCCGCGCGGCTCGACCGCTACTTCTCGGACGAGCTCGGCCCGCACACGCGGCGCGTGGCGTACTGGTTCTGCTTCGAGGAGCCGAGCCTCCTCTTCACCCTCGCCGATCGCAACGTCTCCGTCCCGCAGGCGTGGGCGCTCCGGCTCGCCTACCCGCTCGTCGAGCGCCGCATGCGGAGCGCCTTGAAGATCGATCGCGCCGGCTTCGAGCGCTCGCGCGACAAGACCCGCCGGATCGCCGACGAGGCCGCGGCGATGCTCGCCGGCGGACGGCCCTTCCTCGTCGGCGATCGCTTCACCGCCGCCGACCTCGCGCTCGCGTCGATGATGGCGCCCGCGGTGATGCCGCCGCCCGACGCCTTCGGCGCGGTGCTGCCGCGGCTCGACGAGCTCTCCGCGGCGCCGCGCGCGCTCGTCGAGGAGCTCCGGGCGCACCCCGCCGGCGCGTTCGCGTTGCGGATGTTCCGCGAGGAGCGCTGGCCCGCGTGAGGGTCGTGCCCTCGGTGATCCGGGCCCTGGTCGGCCTCGCGATCGTGGGGTGCGGTGGCACGGCCGAGGGCGCGCCACCCGCCGTCGCGAGCGCGCCCGCCGGCTCGTCGCAGCCAGAGGAGACACCGGCGGACGAGGCACCCGGCCTCGCCGTGGTCGAAGGGGCGTGGTCGCGCACGCTGCTCGGTGGACCCGCGACGAGCCCGGGAGGCCTCTTCGCGGAGGAGGGCGGCGTCTCGTACCTCCTCACCAGCGTGGACCACGCCCCGATCCTGCTCCGGCGCGACCCCGCCGGCGGAGCCGAGTGGCAGCGCGCCGAGATCGACGTGGGGCGCGCGGTCGGTGGCGCGCTGGCTCGCGACGCTGCCCTCGTGCTTCCCGCGGACCCGTTCGCGATGACGTTCGACGTGGTGGTCGTCTCGCGAGGGTCCACGGAGGTGCTCGCGCGGCAATGCCCGCTGTCCCACGTCGGGTCGGCGCGGCTGCTCGCGCCGGACACGATCACGTATGCGTGCGACGCCGACCGCGTGGTCGTGCGCCGCACGGCGTCGGTCTGGACGACGCTGGCCACCCTGCGGTTCGAGCTCGCCGAGGGCGCGGTCGGGAACGACGGGACCGTCTTCTTGCTCGACGGGAACCTCAGCGACCCGCTGCGCTCCTGGACGATCCGGGGCGCGGCGGTCACCGAAGAAGAGCTCACGGGCGTCGGCAGCGTGGGCGACGTCGAGCTCTGTGGTGGCACGCTCCACGCGACGTTCGAGCGACCCCATGCGCACGGGGGCACGCCCGCGCTGGGTAGCTGGCGCGACGGAGCGTGGCAGCTCGAGACGATCGCAGACGACGTCCGCGGCTCCGGGGTGCTCGCGCTCGACGAGCGATGCCGCCCGTTCGTCGCGATCGGCGACGTCGTCTACTCACGCGGACGAGACGGCTGGACCGCCTCCGCGCTGGCCGACCCGGACGGCGCGTGGATCACACACCTCGCGGCACACGACGGGCGCGTGTACGCGGCGTACCGCGTCGTCACGGACAGCTCGCACGCGGGTCTCGCGTGGGCCCGCCTCGCGTTCGTCCCATAGACGCAGGTTCGCTCGCGCGCGTCCCGGACCGAGGGAGACGGCCGCACCCCGCGCCGTATCCCCGCTCGTGCAGGCATCGTCCTTTCACGCGACTTCTGCTACCTCCACTCCGATGGGGGTGTCGACGCCGCAGGCGCACGAGCTCGTCCCGCCGCGGCCCGAGGGGGTCCCCGCGGATCTCACCGCGCCGACCGCGGCCTACAAGCGCCACACGTGGCTCGCGTTCGGCGGGCTGATGCTCTTCGTGTCGCTCTACCTCGGGCTCACCGGGTACCTCGGCTGGATCGTCTACCGGCTCCTCTACGACGCGTTCAGCGGCGGGGACATGGTCCTCGGGATCGTCCTGTCGATCCCCCCGCTCTTCTTCCTCGCGTTCCTCATCCCGGGGCTCTTCGTGGTGAAGCACCTCGACGACCCGACGCGCGTGCAGATCACCGAAGAAGAGCAGCCCGCGCTCTTCGCGTTCGTGAACCGCATCGCCGACGAGGCCGGCGCGCCGCGGCCGCACAAGCTCTTCGTGTCCGCGCGCGTCAACGCGGCGGTCTTCTACGACCTCTCGTTCTTCAACCTCCTGTTCCCGTCGAAGAAGAACCTCGAGATCGGGCTCGGCCTCGTCGAGAACCTGACCCTCGACGAGCTCAAGGCGGTGATGGCCCACGAGTTCGGGCAC
Source organism: Sandaracinaceae bacterium (assembly GCA_041918555.1). Classification (GTDB taxonomy): domain Bacteria; phylum Myxococcota_A; class Polyangia; order Polyangiales; family Sandaracinaceae; genus JACKEC01. The sequence continues at coordinate 125 of JAYRVK010000447.1, read as the reverse complement.
TTCGCGCAGCGCACGATGGCCGTCGGGCGCTGGGTCTACCTCGCGCAGCAGATCGCGGGGCACGTCATCGTCCAACGCGGCTGGATGGACCGGATGCTCACCGGGCTCTCGTACACCGACCTCCG
>JAYRVK010000446.1:0-1571 GCA_041918555.1 Sandaracinaceae bacterium | reverse complement strand
TGCTCCTCGGCGCGGGCGTCGGGCCGCGCACGATCACCATGCTCGAGGCGCACGCGACGTTCGTGCGCGTCTTCCTCCCGCTGCTCGGGCTCGCGCTCGGGCACCGCCTCGTCGTGCGCGAGTACCACGCGCGCACGCAGCGCTTCCTCGAGGCGTTGCCCGTCCACCGCCTGGAGATCCTCGCGGTGAAGCTGGGGCTCGGGCTCGCGGCGCTCGCCGTCGCGGCGTCGATCTCGCTCGCGTGCGCGGCGCTGATCGCCGTGTTCAAGGAGCCGCTCACCCTGCGCTGGCTCGCCCTCGTCTTCGTGCGCACGCAGGTCTTCGCGCTCGCGCTGTGGAGCGTGTTCTTCGCGATGGGGCTCCTCGGCCGCTGGCGCGTCCCCACCTACCTCGCGCTCGGCCTGTCCCTGATGTTCCTGGACCAGGGCACCGCGTTCGACGTGTCGCGCTTCGGACCGTTCGGCCTGATCGGCGAGCGCCTCGTGCTCGAGCGGCTCGAGGTGCCGTGGATCGAGCTCGCCACCGCGCTCGCGATCGCCGTGGGGATGCTCGTCCTCGCGCTCGTCCTCGCGCTCGTCGACGAGGGCTCGGTCGCGGAGTCGCTGGCCAAGCCGATGAGCCGCCGCGAGCGCGTCGCGGGGGGGGTCGTGCTCGCGGGCGCCCTGATCGCGTGGGAGGCGATCGATCCGAAGCCCGAGGCCGCGCCGCTCGCGTTCGTGCACGAGGCGGTGGTGCGGCGCGAGGGGGTGGCGATCCTCCACCTCGAGGCCGCGCACCGCGCCCCCGCCGAGGCGCTCGCGCGCGCGATCGAGGGGGACCTCGAAGAGGTCCGCGAGCGCCTCGGGTACGAAGCGATCGGCCCCGTGCACGTCGCGCTCGCGGCGACGCTCCCGCCGCGCGAGCGTCAGGCGGTCGCGCTCGACGACGCGCGGAGCGGCGTGCTCGTGCGCGCGCCCTTCACGGACCCCGCCTTCGACGCGCCCGCGTTCCGCGCGTGGCTCCTCGAGCGCGTGATCGAGCACGCGACCGACGGGCGCGCCGCGTTCGAGCCGAACCGCTGGGTCCGCAGCGGGAGCGCGGCGCTCCTCGTACACGGCGCGCCGCCCGATCCGCAGCTGGCGACCTTCTTCGCCCGCCGGCGCCGCCCGAGCTTCGCGGCGCTCGAACGCGTTCGGCGGATCGAGGAGCGCTTCGGCCCCGACGTCGCGCGCGCGCTCGCGGCCAGCGCCGCGTTCGCGTTCGTCGGCGCCGAGGGCCGCGACGCGTGGTGGAGCTTCGCGCGCGGGGTGCTCGCGCCGCCGGCGCCCGGCGTCTTCGCGATGCTCGGCCCGAGGCCGCGCGCGCGGCTCGCGGAGCGCACCGATCTCGCCGCGTTCGAGGCCGCGTGGCGCGCGTCGCTCGCGGGTCCGTCGGCCGCGCCCGGGGCCGCCGGCTGGCTCGACGTGGTTCCCGAGGAAGGTGCGTTGCGGACCGTGCGGTGGGGCGTGCGCGGCGCACCTCCCGGCGCGACCTGCGCGCTCGCGCACGCGCCCCTCGGGCCGTTCGACACGTTCGTCGAGCCCGACGCGCTC
>JAYRVK010000445.1:0-2314 GCA_041918555.1 Sandaracinaceae bacterium | reverse complement strand
GCTACGCGGTCCGCTGCGGCGGCGGATACAACCACCGCGAGGATCTCGGCGCGGGCGTGCTGATCAAGGACAACCACGTCGCGGCCTGCGGCTCGGTCACCGTGGCGATCCAGCGAGCGCGCGAGCACGCGCCGCACACGACGAAGATCGAGTGCGAGGTGGACTCGATGGAGCAGCTCGCCGAGGCGCTCGAGGCGGGCGCGGACGTCATCATGCTCGACAACTTCGACGACTCCGAGCTCCCGGCCGCGGTCGCGCTCGTCGCCGGCCGCGCGTTCGTCGAGGTATCCGGCACCGTCACGCTCGAGCGCATCCCGATCATCGCCGCGGCGGGGGTCGACGCCATCAGCGTCGGCGGCATCACGCACTCGGCGCGCGCCGTCGACCTCGGGCTCGACTGGTCGTGAGCCTCGACGCCGCGCGGATCGCGTCGCTCCTCGCGACGGACCGCTTCGGGCGCTCGCTCGACGTCCGCGCGCGCACCGGCTCGACCAACGACGAGGCGCGGGACGCGCGCGGCGTGCCCGACGGCCACGTGATCCTCGCCGACGCGCAGGATCGGGGGCGCGGCGCGCGGGGCCGGAGCTGGGCATCGCCCGGCGGGACCGATCTCTACTTCTCGATCGTGCTCGGCCCGGCCGGCCTCGACCCCGCGCGCCTCCCGCCCCTCACCCTCGCGGTCGGCCTCGGCGTGGTGAGCGCATGCGAGGAGCTCGTCGGCGAGGGCTTCGCGATCAAGTGGCCGAACGACGTGATCCTCGGCGACCGCAAGCTCGCAGGGATCCTCGTCGAGTCGATGTCGTCCGGCGCGCGCCTCGAGCGCGTGGTGATCGGGGTCGGCCTCGACGTGAACCGCGAGGCCTTCGGCGAGCTCGCGGAGATCGCGACCTCGCTCCGCCTCGTCGCGGGCCGTGCGCTCGACCGCGAGCGGGTCTTCGCGCTCGTGCTCGGCGCGATCGAGCGCGAGGTGTCTCGCTTCGTCGCGCACGGGCCGGACGCGATCGTGCCGCGCGTCGGGGCACGGCTCGCGTGGAGGGGCCGCGCGGTGGAGTGCGAAGGGGTTCGAGGGATCTTGCGGGGGCTCCGCGCCGACGGAGCGCTGCGGGTCGCGACGAACGATGGGGAGCGCGCGCTCGTGAGCGGGACCCTTCGGCTCGCCTAGCGCGCGTCCCCTTCCTCGGCGCGCTCCGCACGCAGGTCCTCCTCGCGGATCGCGATGCGCGCCTCCATGCGCAGCTGCCGCTCGTCGAGCGTGGGACGAGACGCCACGAACGCGCCCGCGCCCGCGAGACCCGCTACGAGCCAGTCGATCGGCTGTCGCGTGGCGAACCACGCCCCGACGTCGAGGCGACCGAGCGCGCGCGCCCACGGCGCCTCCTCGGCCGCGGCCTGGATGAGCAGAGTGGCGTGGAGATCGCCGAGGATCGCCATGACGACGCCGAGGCCGCCGGCGGCGATCGCCCAGCGCCGATCGAAGAGCGTGCCCGCTCTGCGGTAGGGAAGCCCCATCAGCAGGCCGAGCGCGACCGCGGAGCCCGCCATCAGCAGCCACGGCATGTCGAAGCCGGTCCACCGGTTGAGCTCGCCCCAGATCACGACGCCCATCGCGAGGCTCGCGAGGCCGACCGCGAGCGCGCGTCCCGGCCGTTGCGCGCCGCGCGCAGCGGCGATCATCCCCGCCGCGCGCGCGACCACGTCCGGGTCGTCCTCGGCCGGCAGCTCGTGCTCGTAGATGCGGAGCTCGGGCATCGCGATCTCATAGCACCCGCGTGTGGCCCAGGCGCCGACCACGGCCTAGGGTCCGCGCATGGAACACCGGCGCGTCGTCGTCACCGGGCTCGGGCTCGTGACCCCGCTCGGCTCGGACGTGGAGCGATCGTGGCGGGCGCTCCTCGCCGGCGAGTGCGGCGTCCGAGCGATCGCAGCCCACCCGGACCCACGGATCCCGGTCGCGGTCGCGGGCGAGTGCTTGGACTTCGATCCGGAGCGCGTCACCGAGAAGAAGCGCCTGCGCGAGGGCGCGCGCTTCATCCACCTCGCGCTCGACGCCGCGGAGCAGGCGGTCCGCGCGGCCGGCGTCGAGGCCGACGCGCTCGGGCGCGCGGCGGTGATCGTCGGCGTCGGAATGGGCTCGATCCGCCACATCGAGGAGGCGACGCGGCTCCTCGACGACAAGGGCCCGCGGCGCGTGTCGCCCTACCTGATCCCCGCGATGGTCGGGAACCTCGCCGCCGGGCAGATCGCGATCCACTTCGGCTGCCGCGGCCCCAACGTCAGCACCACCGCGGCGTGCACGAGCGGCGCGATGGCGATC
>JAYRVK010000444.1:0-3793 GCA_041918555.1 Sandaracinaceae bacterium | reverse complement strand
TCGCGATCAGCGACGCGGGCGTGTCGAGCAGCCTCACGACGTCGAACGACTGGTAGCCCACCCCGCCCTCGAGGCTGAACGCGGGGAAGAAGCGAGCGCGCGCGGCGTCGACGTCGAGCTGCGCGGCCTCCATCTCGAGCTCCGCTTGTCGAACGTCGGGGCGGTTGAGCAACAGATCGGTGGGGAGGCCGACCGCCACTGCTTGAGGTTGCGTGTCCATGAACCGGTCGCTGCTCCGCTCGATCGGCTGCGGGAACCGCCCGACGAGGAAGTTGATCCGGTTCTCCGTCTCGACGATCCGCTGCCGGAGCTCGAAGCTCCGGCTCCGGAACTCGAACAGCTCCGCTTCGAACCGCTGCACCGCGAGCGAGGTGGTCCGTGCGGCCTGGAACTGCAGCCGCACGATCTGCAACGAGTCTTGCTGTAGCTGGACGCTGTTGCTCACCACCGCGAGCTGCGCGTCGAGCGCCATGAGCTCGTAGTAGAGGCTCGCGATCTCGGCCACGAGCTGCGTGATGATCAGGCGCCGGCCCGCGATGGTGGCGAGGTATCGGCGCTGGGCCGCGTCGGCGAGGTTCCGCAGACGCCCCCAGACGTCGATCTCCCACGACGCGTAGAGGCCGACGTTGAAGTCCGCGAGGTTCTCGTCCAGTCCGGCCATCTCGTCGCTCGCGCCCTGGCTGGTGCTGTGGCCGACCCGATCGACGCCGGCGCCCACGCCGACGCCGACCCGCGGGAAGATCTCGCCGCGCTGCGCCATCGTCTCGTAGCGCGCGACGAAGCTCTCCTGCACCGCCATGTCGAGCTCCTGGTTGTTCTCGAGCGCCTCGTCGATGAGCGCCACGAGGTGCTCGTCGCGAAAGAAGTCGCTCCAGTCCACGCCGACGGAGTTCGCCTCGCTGCGCTCGCCGCCGAAGCTCTCGGGCATGACCTGGTTGGCCTCGCGGACCGCGCCCTGCGGGATCGAGGGGACGCAGCCTTCGACGAGGGCGAGGACGCCGAGCAGCGCCGTGGCCCGGGCGGTCGACCACCCACGCATCAGCGCATCCTCGCGTTCGGGAACCACTCGTGCTCCATCGACCTCACTCCGTTCACTCGCGCACGGCGCACCTGGTCTCTCCTCGAGCGAGGAGACGATCGAATCGAACGGGCCGAGCGCCCGCGGGCGTGGGACCCGTGGCGGATCACGACGCGGAGCGCGCCGATCCGCGACGGACGCGACGCCTACGCGCGGCGAGGGTCTCGGCCACGAGCCCGCGGCTCACGTCCAGCAGGACGGAGCACGGGGCACGACCCTCGACGAACGAGGCCCGGTCAGGCGCGCGGAGGTCCGCGCGGCGAGTGCGAGGCGACGGGGTGGAGCGGGTCGATGCTCGGCGGACCGCTCGGCAGCGCGGCTGCTCGTTCGGCGGCGATGACCCAGAGCCGGTGCTCGCACGCGAGGCCGGAGTCGAGCTCGAGGCCCTCGTCGTCGTCCTCCTCCTCTTCCTCCGGATCGATCTCCAGCGAGGCGAGGTCGGCTTGCGCGCCCTGGCCGGAGCCGGGCGCGCGGAGCGAAGCGACGTGATCGACGGGCGCGCGCAGCTCTCCGACCGCTCCGGGCGGAGCGGTCGCCAGCGACAACAGGACGCCGGCCAGCAAGCTGAGCATTCGACAGGAGACCGCCTGCACGGTGACGCAGTGTTCTCAAGTGGGGGCGGGAACGCAAGTCGGCTCCGGACGGGCATCGGTCACACCGTGGCAGGGGCAGGACGCGGCACGGAATGATCCGCCGATCGCCCTCGATGCGCTCGAGCGACGCGTAGGAAGGGGAGCGCGCCCACGGTCGGGGACTTCGAGGCGCCCGCCCGCGTTGCTAGGCTCGTCGTCGGGGGGCCCATGAGCTCACATGCTTCGTTCCTCGCGCTCGCGGTCGCGGTCTCTGGCGTCGTCGGTTGCAAGCCGTCCGAGACCTGCGGCAACGGCGTCGACGACGACGAGGACGGCCGCGTCGACTGCATGGACGACGAGTGCCTCGACGCGCCCGAGTGTCTGCCGCCGCCGCCCGAGGACTGCTTCAACGGGGTGGACGACGACGAGGACGGGCTCACGGACTGCGGCGATCCGGACTGTGAGACGAGCGAGCCGAGCTGCGTCGCGCCGGATCCCGACGCGGGCACGCCGTCCGATGCGGGCGTGCCCCTCGACGCGGCCGCGCCGAGCGGCGATCCCGATCCGGTCGGAGACCTCGATCCGACGAACGGCGATCCCGCGCTCGATCTCCTGAGCACGGAGATCTTCCGGACGGGGGAGGGCAACTACTGGGTGCGCGTTACGACCGCGGGCCCGTGGCCCCCCCCCTCGACGTACTTCTCGTGGTTCTCGCGCGTGAGCGTGCGCGACCCCGCGGGCCCGTTCGCGATGGCCTTCGTCACGCAGCGGCACGACGGGGTGGACTCGACGATGGCGGAGGGGCTGCCCGCGAGCGACGTGGCGCACGCGCTCGAAGCCGACGGCTTCCGCGTGCTCTTCCGCCGTGCGTTCGCGGCGAGCGAGTACTCGGTCGAGACCGGGATCCTGCGCGTCGAGGGCGGGACCTTCGTTCAGGACTTCACCGCGCCGGCGCTGGACGCGACCGGCGCGGAGACGGCCGAATTCCCCGCGCCCTGAGCTGCGAGCTCCCCGACGCGTGGGATCGCCCGCGCGAAGCCGTGGATACAGGGCGGGGGAGGCGCGCGGCGCGTCAAGGTCCCGTGCAGTCTTCTTCGAAGTCCACCTCGACGACGCGCCATCCGTCGCCGTCCGCGCGCGCGTCGAGGCGCCACGCGCTCGCGTAGGGGAACTCGACCCACCAGCCGTCTCCGCCCCAGCTCGCGAGCTCGCAGCGCGCGATGCCGCGCCGCAGCGCGCGGCACGCCTGCGCCTTGGTCCGTGCGAGAGAGTCGTCGTAGTACGCGCGCGCGACGGAGGTCCGCGGGTCGCGGCACCAGCGCCCGAGCGCGAGCAGCACGGCGGCGCGCTCGTCCGCGCAGCGATCCTCCTCCGTGAGCGGCCGCGCGATCTCGATCACCGGCGCGCGCGCGAGCTCGGGGATCGGCGGCGGGGGCCGCGGCGCGGGCTCGATCGGGTCGAGGGCGGCGGTGCCCGCGGGCGTCGACGCGGCGCCGGGCGGCGCGAGCTCGGCGAGGACGAGCGGGCCCGACGGGCCCCACGGGATCGCGGCGTCGTCGGTCGGCTCGAGGACCGCGGCGTCCGGCGCGGCCGGGCCGAGCGTGCAACCGCGCACCACGAGGGTGAGGGCGAGCGCCGCGGTTCGCATGCCTCATCGACGGCCCGGAGCGGTCCCGGCATTCCGCCGTCTTCGTCCCCGTGCCCTTGCCCGCGATCCGCCGCGTCGATCGCAGCTTGCATCGGTCAGCTGGAGCGCTCGCTCGCGCGCTCGGCGCGGGCCAGCGCGGCGCGCACGGCCGCGCGGTCCGGCGCGCCGGGGGCCGCCTCGTCCAGGTACGCCGCGAGGTCGTCGCGCGCCTGCGCGTACGCGCCGAGCGCGAGGGCGTGCAGGCCGCGGTCGCGCCGGAGCCCGGCGGCGCCCGTGAGGTCGACGAGGCGGTCCGTGACGAGGAGCGCGCGCGCGTGATCGGCCTGGCGCTCGTGCACGTGCTTGAGGTTCATGAGCATGCGCACGACCAGCGGGCGCAGGCCGACCGGCGCGAGGTGCTCGGGGGCGAGGCGATCGGCGCTCCCGAGCGCGCGCTCGGCGAGGCGGCGCAGCTCGCGGAGGTCGACGACGCGGCCGGCGTGGAACGGATCGACG
>JAYRVK010000443.1:0-1706 GCA_041918555.1 Sandaracinaceae bacterium | reverse complement strand
GATCACGGGCGCGCTCGCCGCGGAGAGGCTCGACGCGCCGGCGCCGAAGTACACGTGGTCGAGGATCCGGAGCTGGGTGTCGGACACCACGACGCGGCCCACGTCGGGGCAGCCCTCCTCGTCCTCGAAGCCGTTCCACGCCTCGGGCTCCTCGGGGCAGCGGTCGTCGACGTCCGCGATCCCGTCGTGATCCACGTCGGGATCCGGGCAGCCGTCGGTGTCGAGGAAGCCGTCGGAGTCCTCGGGCTCGTCGGGGCACTGGTCCATCGCGTCGGGGATCCCGTCTCCGTCGCGCTCGCCGCGCGTGGACTGCTCCGAGCGCACGGGCCCGAACGCGATCGCGGGGACGTGGTGGCCGGTGACGTTGGGCCGATCCACGAGGCGTGGCGTGCGCAGGTCGACCGCGAAGGAGAGCGGCGCGTCGGTCGCGAGCGTGAGCTCGATGCGGTCCCAGTCCTCGGCGGAGGTGTTGTCGACGACCGCCCACGCCTGGAGCCACGCGTCCTCCCCGCCGCGCTCCTCCGGGAGGACCAGCCGGTAGGACGCGCGCCACGCGGAGGTCGGCGCGCTGTACGCGAGGGTCACCGCGTCGCGCGGGCCGCCGAGCCCGACCGTGACCGCGACCGACTCCCCCGGCGACAGGCCCTCGCGCGGGATCACGAGCGAGGGCGCGGCCGCGTCCTCGGGCCGCGTCGTGTCGAGGACGGTGAGCGTGGTGAGCACGTCGTCGACCTCGTGCGCGGCGAGGTGGAGCCGGACTCCGTCGGCCTCGGCGCGCCCGCTGCGCTCGAAGTAGCCGACGCCGCTCTGGTAGAGGACCACGCGCCCGAGGCGCATCGGGGAGGCGCTCGCGCCGCACGCGGCGAGGAGCATCGCGAGGACCGGAGCCGTGGGGACGTGTCGCATGCGCGCCGCACCCCGCAAGGCGCGTTCCGCCCCGCGAGGCCGTCACCACCCGCGCGCGCGGCTGTCGCATGGAGACGTCGGGTGTCGTCGGCTCACGACAGGGCGCGCATCCGGAGGAGCTCCGTCTCGTCGTGGGCGCAGAACACGTCGACCTCGGCCGCGCGCTCCCGGATCAGCTCGCGCAGCCGCGCCTTGTTGTGCTGCATCCGCGGCACGTCGACCGCGTCGACGCGCTGGATCGCGCGCAAGAGCGGCGGGCAGCGCGGCGCGGCGACGTCCATCTCGTCGCCGTGGAAGTACGCGTCGCCCGCGTGCAGGAGCCACCGATCGCCGCTCCGCACCGCGACCCCGGAGTGGCCGCGCGAGTGGCCCTCGAGCGGGATCAGGAGGATCTCCGGCGGCAGCCCGCGCAGCTCCCGCACCGCCGCGAAGCCGAGCCACGGCTCGCCCGCCGGCTCGTAGGTCTCGAAGGTCGGCGCGTGGGCCCACTGCACGGGCCGGTAGCGCACGCGATCCGCGGCGTGCGCGGGCCGCGTCGCGGCGGCGTGCTCGGCGCGCGTGAGGTGCACCACGGCGTCCGGGAAGTCGCCGAGCGCGCCCGCGTGATCGACGTCCAGGTGCGTCAAGACGACGTGACGCACGTCGCGCGGGTCGTGCCCGAGCGCCTCGATCTGGCGGAGCGCGGTCTCCGCCTCGTCGCACACGGGCGCGACGAGCGCGCGGAACGCGGCGCCGAGCTGGGTCCGCGGGTCGCGGACCGCCGCGAGGCCGAGCCCCGAGTCGACGAGCACGAGCCCGTG
>JAYRVK010000442.1:0-8027 GCA_041918555.1 Sandaracinaceae bacterium | reverse complement strand
GACGGCGCGCGCACGCGGCGGTTGCGCGGCGCGGCCAGCGAGCCCGCGGCCGGCGTGGTGGTCTTCGCCTTCGCGCACGGCACCGGCGGGACCGTCGTGCGCGAGGTCGGGCCCTCGACGCCGAGCGCGCCGAGCACGTCCTCGCGCAGGCGCGTCGGGCTCGTCCCGGTGCTCTCGAGGCAGCGATAGCCCGCGGTGCGCGGCTCGCGCACGATCGCGGCGAGGAGGTGCATGGGCCCCGGATCCGCGTGCCCGACGCGCTCCGCGAGCCGCACGGCGCGCTCCGCCGCGACCTCCATCGCGCTCGTCGGCTCGTCGTTCGCGATCTTGAGCGCGCTCAACAGATCGCTCTCGCGGATCCCGCGGCTCGCGAGGAGGCGCGCGGTCTGCGAGTCGTACTGGAGCATCGCGAGCACCGCGTGGGCCGTCGTCGGACGCTGCTGGCGGCGCTGCGCCGCGCGCTTCGCGATGGCCATGAATCCGCTGAGGCTCGTCGTGGGTTGGAGCGCCATGACCATCGCGATACTCGGGCGGGATCCAGGGGGCCAAGTTTTCGGCAGTTGAATCCGGCGCGCGGGCGGCCTCATCCTCGATCCGCATGCGCGCCGTGTACGTGCTCTGCCTCGCGCTCGGGGCGGGATGCGCGGGAGAAACCCCGCTCCCCGACGCCGGGAGCGACGCGGGCACCGACGCGGGCGTGATCGGCGAGACCCGCGATCCGTCGAGCCTCGGGCTGGCCGCGGATCCGCCCGGCGAGTGGCTCGCGGGCGACCTCCACGTGCACGCGACCGGCGCGAGCAACGACACCGGCGGCGACTCGACCCCCGAGGACATCGCGGCCGTCGCGCGCGCGCGCGGGCTCGTCTTCGGCGTCCTCACCGACCACAGCAACAGCACCGGCTCGGACGTCTCGACGACCGACGAGGACCCCGCGCTCTTCAACCAGGGGCCGGAATTCCCCTACTGGGATCGCGCCGCGGCGCTGAGCGTGCCGGGCGAATTCCTGATGATCGACGGAAACGAGATCAGCCCCGTCGCCGCGGGCGAGGTCCCGTCCGAGCCGACCGGCCACGTCGGCTGCGTGCCCGCGGACCTCGACGCGTTCGATCGGAGCGGTGCCTTCACGGATCGCCCGCGCGGCACGGTGACCGGCGCCGACGTGCTCGCGCAGGCCCGCGCGCGCGGCTGCTTCGTCGTGCTCAACCACCCGTGGGGCGTGTCGTGGACCTCGTACGACTGGACGAGCACGGACTACGACGCGATCGAGGTCTGGAACGGCACCGCGGGCCACGACGCGGCCGACGCGCAGAGCCACGCCGCGTGGCGCTGCGATCTGCTGCAGGGCCGCGCGACGACCGCGATCGGCGCGAGCGACAACCACCGCGTGCACGAGGAGCCGCCCGGCGGGATCCTGGATCCGCCGCTCGGCTGGCCGCGCACGTACGTCTTCGCGACCGCGCGGACCTGGCCTGCGATCGTCGAGGGCCTGCGCGCGGGCCGCACCGCGATCGGCGAGGGAGGGAGCTTCGTGACGGTCGACGGGTACGGCGGCGACGGCGCGCGCGGCGGCGACGCGTGGCTCCGCGTGCGCGGCGCGCTGAGCGCGGACACCCGCCCGAGCGCCCTCGTCGTCACGCGCGCCACGGCGTGCGCCGACACGCGTGCGATCGATCGCGCGCCGGTCGACCTCGACGAGGCCACCGTGCTCGTCCGCGAGATCCCGACCGGCGGCGCCTTCGACTGGGCGATCGCGATCGACGGGGCGCCGGGCGTGTACACCGCCGAGCTCCGCGGGAGCCGGGGCCACCACGGCGCGCGGAGCGGCGCGGTCGTCGTCGAGTGAGCCCCGTTGAATGAACCCTCTGCGACGCCCGTCGACGTCCCCACCCCCCGTTTGCTAGCCTCCCCGGGCTCACGCGAGGAGACGCATGTGAAGGCTCGTAGGCTGTCCACCGTCCTGGCCGCCACCGCGGCGGGCGTCCTGTCGATCGCGGTCCTCTGGCCGCAGCTCTCGGCGCAGGCCCAGCGGATCCGGGTCCAGATCCACGTCACCCAGGCCGCGGTCCCGCAGAGCCTGACCGAGCGCGGCCTGATCCAGTTCGCCCGCCGGCACCGCGCGCAGCGCCTGCGCGAGACGACCGAGGCGGACCTCAACGAGCGCGAGTGGCGCGCGAACGCGATCTTCGAGTTCAACGCCCCGCCGGGCGACCTCGAGTTCGTCGCCCTCTTCTACGACGTGACGGACGGCTCGCGGAACTTCATCCGCGAGATGAGCGTCTTCGTCAGCGACCGCACGCAGCGCACCGTGCTGCACCGGATCAACCTCCCCCGACCGATGTTCCGCCCGAACAAGCGCATCGAGATGGTCGTCACGATCCGCCGCCAGGAGGTGGGCAGCACCCGCTTCATCATCGACGGCGAAGAGATCCAGCACAGCGGCCAGGTCGACTTCTCCGACGAGCAAGCCCGCGGCGGCGACTGATTTTCCGAGGGGCCTGCGCGCCCCCTCCCTCGCCCGAACGCGCTGACGCGCGTTCGACCCCATCGCGGGGCGATGGGTCCCCGTCGGCCGACGGCCGTCGCTTCGCGACGGCCTGGCCTCCATCGATCTCGCGACATCCTCCGAGTGGGAATTCCCCCAGATCCCTCGACCGGACTCGAGGGGACGGTTCGAACTCTCGCAACTTCTCCGCGCCAGCGACCGGCGAACCACTCCTCCTTGGAATTCCTCCGCCCCTCGGGCGACCCACGCTCGTGGCCAGGCTCGTCGGGACGTGGCTCTCGCTCCTCGCGCTCGCCGCGAGCCTGCTCTCGACCCCCGCCGCCGCCCAGTCGACCCGCTCCGACGCGCGCCTCCGCTTCGCGCTCGGCGGCGGCCTCGTCGTGAGCGGCGACCAGCACACCGTCTTCGACCTCGACCTCCCCGTCGCGGCCGCCGCGATCCACGCGGGCTGGGTCGCGCACGAGGCGGTCGTCCTCGAAGCGCGCCTGGGCGGCGGCGCGTTCTTCTCGAGCACGAGCGGCCCCGGCGGCCTCCTCGATCTGAGCGTCGGCCTCGAGGCCGGCGGCGACGTCGACGTCGCGCGCCTCTGGGGCAGCGTCCACCTCGGCGCGGGCCTCACCGGCGACCTCGTCCGCCCCGTCCTCCACCTCGCGCTCGGCGTCGACGTCGCCCTGAGCGACGAGCTCGCGCTCGGCCCCTTCCTCGCCTACGGCCACCTCTTCGAGGAGGACGCCGAGGGCGCGAGCGACGACGCGGCGTGGGTCCTCGTCGGCGCGGGCCTCACCTGGCGCCTCCCGACCGCCCCGCCCTCTCCCGCGCCGCCGCCGCCGCCGCCCCGCGTCGCGCGAGCCACCCCACCGTTCACGCCGCCCCCCCCCTCCCCCGCGCCGCTCCCGCCCGAGGCGTTCGTCGAGCTGCTCGACGAGGCGGCCGGCCTCGAGCCGCGCGAGCTCCTGGTCCCGGTCCTCTTCCACTTCGACTCCACCGAGCTCGTCGCGTGCAGCGTCGCCTCGCTGCGCTCGCTCCGCGACCACCTCGTCGAGCACCCCGAGATCGCGCTCCTCGAGATCGAGGGCCACGCCGACGGCAGCGGCGGCGACGCCTACAACCGCGACCTCTCGCGGCGCCGCGCCGAGGCGATCCACGCCTGGCTCGTCGCGAACGGCGTCTCCCCCGAGCGCCTGCGCGCCGCCGCGCGCGGCGAGCGCGCGCCGGTCGAGAGCAACGACGCCGAGCCCGGCCGCGAGCAGAACCGCCGGGCGCGCTTCCGGGTGGTGCTCGAGCGATGAGGGCAACGTTCCTTGCGATCCTGCTCCTCGGCTGCGACGGCCTCGGCCGCCCGATCGTCGGCCCGATCCACGACGGCGACGGCGGCGAGCCCAACCTCTGCGAGGCGAGCCCGGTCTGCCGCCCCGTCCGCGCGCTCGCGCCCGATCACTTCGAGGTCCCGCGATCCCCGATCCCGCCGACCGCGCTCGACTGCGACGGCGATCTCGTCGACGACGCGATCGACAACTGCCTCGGCGTCCCGAACCCCGAGCAGGGCGTCGCCGACTGCGACCTCCCGCGCGCCGCGTGCGATCGCCTCGCCGCGGGAGACCGTGCGCTGACCGGCGCGGACCTGCGGGGCTGCGCGATCGACGCCCCGATCGTGCTCGAGGGTGACCTCTCGCTCCGCGGCGCCGCGCTCCGCTGCGCGATCCTCTCCTTCGACTCCGCGCACGGCGCGACGCTCGACCTGCGCGAGGCCGTCGTCGACGGATCGCAACTTGTCTTGCGCGCGGATGCGCCCGCCACGCTCGACGCGAGCCGCACCACGCTCGCGCGGAGCTCGATCGTCGTGGGCGGCGGCGCGCGCCTCGTGGCCGAGGGCGCGATCTTCGAGGAGGCGACGCTCGTCGTCGAGGCGGGGAGCGGCGCGAGCGGCGGATCGGGCGAGCCCGCGCTCGACCTCGGCGGATCGAACCTCGCGCAGACCACGATCTACGAGGCCCCCGCCCGCCGCCCCGGCCGCGTCCGCATCGAGCGCTCGAGCCTCTCGGCGACGCGCATCGACGCGCGCGTCCTCGCGCTCTACGGCGTCGACGTCAGCGCGAGCCGCCTCGCCGCCGACCAGCTCGACGCGCAGGAGGTCGAGCTCACCCTCACCGAGGTCCGCACCGACCGCGGCGCGTTCGCGGGCGCGCGCCTGCGCGAGGTCGCCTTCGATCGCTGCGTCGACCTGCGCGTCACGCACTCCGAGCTGATCGGCGTCGACGTCCCCGCGTGCCCGCCCGAGCGCTTCCGCGTCTACGAGAGCGAGCTCGAGGGCGTGAACCTCGCGGGCGGCGTCGAGCTCGAGGAGTCCGTGTTCCTCGCGGGCGTGATCGGCGGCGGCGCGACCACCACCCTCACCTCGCGCGCGAGCACGATCGACGGCACCCGCTTCTGCGACCTCGGCGCGGCGCGCTTCCTCGACGGCGAGCTCCGCTGCGCCCACTGCGACGCCGACGCCTTCATGGACGGCGCGAGCGTCTGCGTCTCGGGCACCACCCTCTTCGAGCGCGGCTGCCCCGCGATCGAGCTCGCCCACGCGTGCGAGTGATCAGCGGTAGGTGCGCAACACGCGTTGCACTCGCTCGCGCACCCGCGGCCGCCCCGCGCACAGCGTCACGATGGCCTCCTCGAGCACCAGCTCGCCCGGCCGCTTGCTCCCCTTGAGCGCGAGGTCCGCGTCGGCGAGCACGTCGAAGGCGAAGGCCAGCCCAACCGGGCTGAACCGCTCGGCCGACACCTTCAGCTCGCGCGCCTTGAACGGCGGTGCCCCGGCCTCGAGCGCCGCGTCGCGGTCCCCCTTGCCGGCCTTCAGCGCGTCGCGCATCTTCGCCACGATCCGCAGCTGCCGCGCGATCATCGCCAGGATCCGCAGCGGCTCCTCGCGCGCCTCGAGCAGCGACCCCGCGGCGGCGAGCGCCTTGCCGAGATCCTTCACCCCCACCGCGTCGACGAGCTCCCAGATCGAGTCGGCCGCGACGCGGCTCACGCACGTCTCCACGGCCTCGACGCCGATCTTCTCCCCGGGCCCGACGTACAGGCTCAGCCGCTCGATCGCGTCGTCGATCCCCGCGAGGTCTTCGCCGACGGACTCCACGAGCGCCTCCGCCGCGCGCGGCGACAGCGCGTGCCCGCGCCGCTCGGCCTCTTCTTTCGCGAAGCGCGCCAGCGCCGGCCCCTTGAGCGGCGCCGCCTCCGCGAGCGCCCCGCTCGCCTTCGCGTTCTTCACGAGCTTGCCGGACGCATGGAGCTTCTCGGCCACGAGCACCACGCACGACGAGTCGACGGGCGCGGCCACGTACTCGGCGAGCGGCGCGAGCTCCGACGCCGGCAGCTTGTCCACGTCGCGCACGAGGATGAAGCGCGCCTTGGCCATCATCGGCAGCGTCCGCGCCGCGTCGATCACCCGCTGGGCCGACAGCGCCGCGCCCCCGTGGAACACGTCGTCGTTGAACCCCGGCGGCCCGTCGCCGAGGGCCGCCTGCTTGAGCAGCCCGATCGCCCGCTCGACGAGGAAGCGCTCGCTCCCGGTCAGCACGTGGACGGCCTTGAACTGCCCCTTGCGCGCGGCCGCGATCACCGCGTCGATCTCGTTCGTGTCGGCTCCGCGCGCCATCGAGCGGGACGCTAGCACGGTCGCGCAGCCGCCAGTTGCGAGCGCTATCATGCGAGCATGGCAGACGCACGAGCGACATCGGCACAGCAGGTGCGCGACTGGCTGGACACCGTCCTCAATCCTCTATCGGAGGCCGTGCAGGACGAGATGGTGTGGCTGAACCAGGGCAGGGCGACGTTCCGACACCACCTTCGCGATCTCGACGGCATCCTCGCTACGCGGAGCATCGTTGGACGACGCTACGAACAGAACCTCGCGCAGATCGAGCGGTACGATGACGAGCTCAGGGCGCACTTCGAACGACACGACACGGCTCGCGAGGCGCTAGCCGAGGCCGCCCGCAACGCCTTCGATCGCCTCGATGAGATGGCGGGCCCGCTGCAGCCCGACGCAAGGCCGTACCTCCTCGAGTACACCGTCGAGGGTATCAACACGCTCCCGCACCACTACGAGCTGCGTGATCTCTGGACCGAGAAGCGACCGCAGCTGCTGGACGTCTGGCAACGGGAGCCCATGGTCGCGGAGGCGCGGAGAGCGCTCGAGGCTCGGCGCGCCGAGATGCTGCAGGCGGCGACCGCGCTGGAAGACCTGCTGCGCCGGCGCATCGAGTCGCTCGCCGACCGTCACGGGGTCGCCCCCGTCGGTCGCGTCGTCGCATGACGGCCCGGCTCGTTTCGTGGGCGTCGGCACGAGGCGATGTCGTCGTCTTCGACACCAACATCCTCGTGGAAGGGTTCCGCGACGAGCGCCGCGGCTTCGCGCGCAGTCTCGTCTCGCAGGTCCGACCAGCCCACCGACGCACCGTGGTGACGTGCCTATACGAGTTCCTCCGCCGCGATGACGGGTCGGCGCTCAAGGGCGAGGAGTTCGAGGACCGCCAGGTGTGGCTCGAGATGCAGAAGATCCGGGTCCTTCCCTTCGTGGACGACGCGCACCGCCCGCTCGAAGAGTTGGCCCGCCGACGGGACGCATCGCCGAAGTTGGCCGACGCGCACGTTGCGGCGGCGTGCATCGGAGTCGGCCGCCCCCTGCTCACCCGCAACGTGGGCGACTTCGCGGCGATCGCGAGGCTGAGGCTCGTCGACCTCCCATGATCGAGAGGCGCACGCCTCACCCAAGGGTCGGGCGTGTCCTACACCACGTTGCCGGGCAGTTCCCAGCCCCGATCGCGGGCCCGAGCGCGCCTCGATCGCCGGGCCGATGCGCTCGCGGCGGCGACGACCACCGGGCTCTAGCCTAGATCTCCTCACTCTCGTCGATGATTACCTCACGCGATCCCGCGGCGGCATGGGTCACGGTGTTGGTCTGACCCACCCTACGATGGCGACGGCGAGGCGGCGGCGCGCGTCGATGAGCCACGGGCGCGGCCCGCGAGTCTCGTCGGCGCGCGGCGGCCCGAGCCTCTCGCCGCGCGCCGAGCCTTCCGCATTAGCGCCTCTTCGTCACGAGCTTCAGTAGTGTCGCCCGCACCTTCGAGAGGGCGTCAATCGCCCGCTCGTCGGGCCCGACGTACCCGAGCGCCACGCCGACATCGAGGCAGGCGATCACCTCCGTGGCGGACCCGAGCGCCGTCCGCAGCCGCAGCGTCCGGTTGCCGCCGGTGAGCCCCATCGCCTCGCCGATGTTGAGGTGCATGCTCGCCAGCGCCCGCCGTCCCTGCCGCGCGAGATCCGCATCGTGCCGCGCGATCTCCGCGATCCGCGCGCCGACCATCCGCACCGTCTCGAGCGACACACCGTAGAGCCGGAAGGTGAACCGCGGACCGTTCTGAACGTTCTCCATGAGAGAATCTCCTTTCGCCCGCGCTCGTTCGCGGGTCTCCTCCCCCCGCAGCGGCGCGCGCAGCGGTGTCGAGGCCCCGCCCGGAGCCGCCCG
>JAYRVK010000441.1:0-8703 GCA_041918555.1 Sandaracinaceae bacterium | reverse complement strand
GGCCGCGACCCGGCGCAGCGCCGCGCGGTGCTCGGCGTCGATCCACGAGTAGACGCCGTGCGCGATCACCACGTCGAAGGGCTCGCGGTGCGCGAGGTCCGCGAGGTCGCCGCGCTCGATCGTCACGTTGTCGAGGCCGAGCGCCTCCGCCGAAGCGCGCGCGCGTGCGACCGCCGCCGCGCTCGTGTCGACGCCGACGCACGCGAGGTGCGGTCGGAACGCCGCGAGCGGCACGAGGTGGGCGCCGTCGCCGCAGCCGAGCTCGAGCACGCGCAGCGGCGCGGCGAGCTCGAGGCCGGGCCCTCCGTGGGCCCTCGACGCGAGCGCGATCGCCGCGGGCGACGCCCACGGCACGGGCCGCCCGCGAAAAGGAATCGAGTCGAGGTCGAGCCCGCTGTTCTCGCGCATGGTTCGGATGGTATGAGACCTCGGTGGGACGCGGGGGCCCGACGGGCAAGAGCTGGCTCGGGGTCTGGAAGACCCTGGATCTCGCGACGCGGCGCGAGGTCGCGGTGGCCGCGCTCGAGGCGCCCCACCTCGCCAAGGCGCTCGTCGTCGCGGTCGCGCGGCACGATCGCGTGCGCCGTCAGTCCGTCGAGAGGTGGGATCCCGAGAAGCAGGCCCAGCACGTGTCCCGCATGCGGCGCCTCCCCAACGCGAAGCTCGCGGCCGCGCTCTTCACCCACTTCCACCTCACGCGACGCCAGCGCCTCGTCGTGTCGTTCCTCGACTTCCTGAAGATCCCGCACGACAACGGGGTCATCCGCGACATCGACACCCTCGAGGCCCCGGCGCCGAGCCGGATGATCGCGGCGATCCGGCGGATGAGCACGCTCTACCCGCCCGCGCAGATCACCCTCTTCTTCGACATCGTCTCGTGCCAGACGACCTTCGCCGTCTTCCACGGGTTCGACGCCGCCCGCGCGGAGGCGCTGCCGAACGAGCACGCGGCGGTCCAGCGCGCCAAGCCCGCGCTCGACTCCTTCGCGGGCCAGCTCGACGCGGACCTCAGCACCGAGTCGACCGTGCCGGAGGAGCCGACCCCCGCGGCGCCGCCCGACGACACGCCGCCGACGTTCACCACCCTCGATCAGGTGCTCATCCGATCGGTGATCGCTTCGGTCGCAGAGGTGCACGGCGCGTTGACACCCGACAAGGTCGAGGATCTCGTCGAGGAGGTGGTGCAGCTCAACCTCGAGCGGCACCAGAGCTACTTCCACCGCGGCTTCCTCGCGGTGCTCCTCGGGCGCCCGCTCGAGCTCGACTTCCCCGAGGCGAGCGACGTGCGGCGCGGCTGGTACGCGTGCGGCGCGATCCTCGGCTACCAGCGGCGCGGGATGCTCGACGCGGTCGTCGCGCTCCTCGGCGACAAGCCCGAGCTCGCGCGCGAGCTCGCGCGGCCGGGGAGCGGCTACGCAGAGCGCGTCGTGTCGATCGTGTTCTCCGCGTTCTGCCAGAAGGGCCGCTTCGCCGAGGCGGCGCGCTTCCTCTCGCCGGGCGTCGTCGGCTACGCGGGCGTCACCCTCGCCGAGGAGGTCCTCGAGACCGCGTCGGGCCTCATCCGGCAGCGCCGCGAGGCGGACGCGCGGCGCCTCCTCGACGTGCTCCTCGCCGCGCTCCCCGCGCTGCGCGAGGACCCGGATCTGCCCGGCGACTTCGAGATCCTGCTCTCGCGCCGCCGCGCCCACTGCGCGCGCCTCCGCGGCGACTTCGAAGGGGCGCGCAAGCTGCTCCTGCCGCAGCTCGCCGCCGCGGATCCCGACGTGCGCTCCGACATCCTCGCGGACCTCGGCCTGATCGACTGCGGGCTGCGCAGCCTCGCCGACGTGCGGCTCCCCCCCGACGAGGCGCTGCTCGAGGAGTTCGGGGCGCAGTTCGAGAAGGGCGTCCCGCGCTTCCTCGAGTCGAGCCGCGTCGCGGCGGGCGGCCGGAGCCACGGCGACTTCTGCCTCGGACTGATGTACTTCGCGAAGGGCGACACCGATGCCTCGATCCCCTATCTCGAGCGCGCGGTCGCCGGCATGGGCGCGGATCCCGAGCGGTACGGCCAGTTCGGCCCGCTGGACACCGCGCGGCTCGCGCTGGCCGTCGCGCTCGCGGAGCAGACCGACCTCGCGCGGGTGCCCTACGCGCGCGATCTCATGAGCCAGGTCCTCGACACGAAGAACAAGGTGCCGGGCTACCTCCCGCGGCGCGCGCTCATCGCGCTCGAGCTGATCGACGCGGAGGTCGCGATGGACCTCGCGCGCGAGATCTACCAGACGCGCGGCCAGCGGAGCCTCCACGTCCTCGCGCAGACCCGCATGATCCGGTTCCTGCCGGACGCGCTCGACGAGCTCCTCGAGGAGTCCAAGCGCGACAACTACAGCAAGGAGCGCCGCTTCGAGTCGGCCCGCGTGGTCCTCGCGGAGAGCCACGCGATGCGGGACGCGCCGAGCGCGGACCGCCCCACGCGCCTCGTCGAGCGCTCCACCGAGGCGCTCGACCTGCTCGTCGAGCTCGCCGACGAGGAGCCGTTCCGCCAGCAGCTCCTCGATCTGCTCGACGCGCCGACCGGGCCGTGGCGGACCGCGCTCGAGCCGCTCGACCGCCGCGTCGTGCGCGCCGCGCTGTTCGAGGACGCGGGCGCCTTCGCGAACGCCGCGAGCGAGCTCGCCCACGCGTTCCACGAGACGCTCGACGTCGACGACGAGTGGGCGCTCGGCAAGGCGGAGGCGCTCCTCGAGGACATCCGCGCGCTCGGGGGCGACGAGGCGGTGGACTCGCTCGAGCCGCGCCTGGCGCAGTACCGCGAGGTCTTCGAGCGCCGCTCGCAGTCGGGCCTCGTCGTCCCGCCGAGCGTGGATCCCGCGGACTTCTACGGTCTGGTCCTCGTGATCGGCGGCAACGAGACGCAGGTGCAGCAGGACACGGCGATCGCCTCCGCGATCAAGGCGCTGTGGCCCAACGTCACGGTCGTCTTCGAGCGGACCGGCTGGAACAGCAACTGGGGCGACCAGCTCCGGCTGATGGACGGCGAGCTCACGCGCGCGCGGGCGGTCGTCCTGATGCGCTACGTCCGCACCATGCTCGGCCGCGCGATCCGCAAGCGCTGCGGCGAGCTCGAGCTCCCGTGGATCGCGTGCACGGGCAGCGGCCGCGCGTCGATGGTGCGCGCCATCGAGCAAGCCATCTTGCTGGCGTGGCGCCAGGGCGGGATGGCGCAGCACGGGTGAGCACCGAGCTCTATCGGGAGTCGGCCCTCTACCAGCTGCTCTTCCGCGAGCGCGCCGCAGACGTCGCGCACTACCGCGCGCTCGCCCGCGCGCACCCCGGGGCGATCCTCGAGCTCGGAGTCGGCGACGGCCGCGTCGCGCTCGCGCTCGTCGACGACGGTCACGACGTCACCGGCGTCGATCGCTCGCCCGAGATGCTCGCCGCGCTCGAGGCGCGCCGCGCGGGCCGCGCGCTCGCCGTGCACGAGGGCGACATGCGGCACGTGCGGCTCGGGCGCCGCTTCGGCCTGATCCTCGCGCCCTTCAACGCCTTCGCGCACCTCCACGCGCACGAGGACCGAGTCGCGTTCTTCGCGACCGTGCGCGAGCACCTCGCCCACGGCGGCGTCTTCGCGTTCGACGTCACGATCCCGGACCCCGCGCAGCTCGCGGGAGGCGTGTCGTTCGCCCCCCGCGTGGTCCACCCTCGGACGGGCGCCGTGTGCCGGATGGAGGAGCACACCGCGTTCGATCCAGTGACCGAGGTGCTGACGATCGAGACTCGGCTCATCGAGCGCGAGACCGGCGCCGCGCAGGTGCTGACGCTCGCGCTGCGCCAGTGGGCGCCGACGCAGACCGAGCGGATGCTCGAGGGGCACGGCCTCGCGGTGATCTCGCGCAGCGCGACGATCGGCGACTCCCTCGCGTACGCATGCCGGCTGCGCTAGATCCGTTCCGTGCCGTCCGAAGAGAGGCTGGTCGCCCCGCGGGCCAAGGGCAGCTCCGTCGCCCGCGTCGCGCGCGCCTGGTACGTGGCCTGCGCCTCCAAGGAGCTCGGCCGCAAGCGGCCCCTGGAGCGGACGATCCTCGGCCTCCCGATCGTCCTGTTCCGCGGGGAGGACGGCGCGCCGGGCGCGCTCCTCGATCGCTGCCCGCACCGCAACGTCCCGCTCTCGCTCGGCCGCGTGACGGACGCGGGCCGGCTCGAGTGCGGCTACCACGGCTGGCGCTTCGATCGCCGCGGCCGGTGCCACGAGGTGCCCTCGCTCTGCGGCGTCGCCGAGGCGGGCGCGCGCGACGCGACGGCGTTCGGCTGCGTCGAGCGAGACGGCTACGTCTGGGTGTGGCCCGAGCCCGACGCCGAGCCGGTCGGCGAGCCGTTCCGCTTCCCGCTGCTCGGCGCGCGCGGCTACACGAGCGTGCGCGAGCACGTCGTCGCCGAGGCGAGCGTGCACGCGGTCGCAGAGAACGCGCTCGACGTCCCGCACACCGCGTTCCTGCACTCGGGGCTCTTCCGCTCGGACGCCCGCACCCGCAACCGCGTCGAGGTGATCGTGCGCCGCTGGCACGACCGCGTGGAGGCCGAGTACGTCGGCGAGCCGCGGCCGGAGGGCGTGGTGGGCCGCGTGCTCTCGCCGCGCGGCGGCGTGGTCGAGCACTGGGATCGGTTCCTCCTGCCCTCGATCGTACAGGTCGAGTACAAGCTCGACGCGGCGCACGTGCTGGTGTGCGCGGCGATGACGCCCGAGAGCGACTACCGCACGCACCTCTACGCCACCGTGAGCTTCAGGCTCCCGATCCCCGGCTGGCCGCTCGTGCCGATCCTCAAGCCGATCGCGCTCGCGATCTTCGACCAGGACGCGAAGGTCCTTCGGCGCCAGACCGCGAACATCCACCGCTTCGGCGGCGAGAGCTACGTCTCGACCGAGGTCGACGTGCTGGGGCCGCACATCCTGCGGCTGTTGCGCGCGGCCGAGCAGGGCAAGCTCGAGCCGTCCGAGGCCCCCAAGGAGAAGCGCTTCGCGATGGACGTCTGAGGCGTAGCTACACCATGCAAACCAAGTTCACGGAGCACCTCGGGATCGAGGTCCCCCTCATCTGCGGCGCGATGTACCCCTGCTCGAACCCCGAGCTCATCGCCGCGGTCAGCGACGCGGGCGGAATCGGGGTCGTGCAGCCGATCTCGATGATGTTCGTGCACCGCCACGACCTGCGGGAGGGGCTCCGCCGCATCCGGCGGATCACCGACAAGCCGATCGGCTTCAACGCGCTCGTGGAGAAGTCGTCCGACGTCTACATGGACCGCATGAAGAAGTGGGTCGACGTGGCGCTCGAGGAGGGCGTCCGCTTCTTCGTCACCGCGCTCGGCAACCCCGGCTGGGTCGTCGAGCGCGCGCACGCGGCGGGCGGCGTCGTGTACCACGACGTGACGGAGCGCCGCTGGGCCGAGAAGGCCCTCGAGCACGGCGTCGACGGCCTCATCTGCGTGAACCGTCGCGCCGGCGGGCACGCGGGGCAGCGCTCGCCCGAGCAGCTGATCGAGGAGCTGGGCGACCTCGGCGTCCCCCTCGTGTGCGCGGGCGGTGTCGGCGACGAGCGCGCCTTCGTCGACATGCTCGGCCTCGGCTACGCCGGCGTGCAGCTCGGCACGCGCTTCATCGCGACGAACGAGTGCAAGGCGCACGCGGACTACAAGCGCGCGATCCTCGAGGCCGACGAGGACGACATCGTCCTCACCGAGAAGATCAGCGGCATCCCGGTCGCGGTGATCCAGACCGAGTACGTGAAGCGCGTCGGCACCAAGGCCGGCTGGCTCGCGAAGAAGGCGCTCCAGCACCCGCGCGCGAAGCACTGGATGCGGATGATCTACCAGGCCAAGGGGGTCTGGGAGCTCAAGCAGGCGTCGCTCGAGGGCACGAGCTACCGCGACTACTTCCAGGCCGGTAAGAGCGTCGCCGGCATCCACGCGATCGAGCCCGCGGGCGAGGTCGTGCGCCGCTTCGCCGCCGCGCTCGACGAGGCCGACCGCGTCCGCGCGAGCGCATGAGCGTCGATCACGCGGCGATGATCAACGCGCGCCGGGGCGGCTTCAACGAGGCGCTCGGGCTCGTGATCGAGCGGGCGACGGCCGAAGAGGTCGTCGCGACGGTGACGCTCGGCGCGCACCACCACCAGCCCTACGGCGTCGTCCACGGCGGCGTGTACTGCGCGATGATCGAGACCGTCGCGAGCATCGGCGCGGCGGTCAACGTGATGCCGGAGGGCCGGCACACCGTCGGCCTCGAGAACTCGACGACGTTCCTGCGCGCGACGCGCGAGGGCACGCTGACCGCGCGCGGCACGCCGCTGACGCGCGGGCGGCGCAGCCACGTGTGGGAGGTCGAGATCACCGACGGCGCGGGTCGCCTCGTCGCGAAGGGTCGCGTGCGGATGCTCGTGCTCGAGGGCGACGCCACGCTCGCGGGCGAGGCGGTCACGGTGAAGGCGCGCTGATGCGGTGGATGGCCGCGGCGCTCGCGGTCTTCACCGGCGCGTGCGGTGCGCGCACCGCGCTCGGGATCGAGCCGCCCGACGGAGGCGCCCCGCGCGACGCGGCCGCACGCGACGCGGGGCCGCGCGACGCGGGGGTCCGCGACGCAGGCCAGGACGTCCCGTTCGAGTGCCCGCCGCCGCCCGGGATCGGCTTCTCCTTCGGCTCGCTGGGGACTCGCGCGCTAGACGCCCCCACGCGGGCGCTCTCGCTCGCGTCGGAAGGCTCGCGCGTGTGGCTCGCGGTCGAGACCGTCGGCGATCGGGTCGAGGTGTGGCGGGTCGACCGCGACCCGGCGGTGCGGCTCTTCGAGGCGCGCGGCCGCCGGCCGGCGCTCGGATCCGGCGACGGCGGCTTCGCGCTCGCCTACGTCGAGGACGACGCGCTCGGCCTCGCGATCGGGCGCGGCGATCGGGTCGAGTCGAGCCGTCTACGTGTCTTGCGGGGTCCACCCGACACGGTCGCGCGCCCGATCCACAACGGCCGCGACTGGCTCCTCGGCTACACCAACGGGTTCGAGGCGTACTTCGGCCCGGTCCGCGGCGACGGCGTCGACGGCTGGATCGCGTTCGGGCCCGGGGGCCCGGTGGTGCGCTCCGCGGTCGATGAGGTGCGCGGCGACGCGTGGGTCGTGCTCCGCACGGGCGACGAGCGGCTGCGGCTCTACGGGTTCGATCGCGACGGCGTCGAGATCGTCCCGCGCGAGGGCATCGTGCTCGAGGATCACGCGTGGGTGGACGTGCCCGCGTTCGCGTTCTCGGACGACGGCTTCGACCAGCCCTTCGTGCTCGGCGGCTTCACCATCGACGAGGACGGCACGCGGATCCGCGCGCGCCGGTTCCGCCGCGACGGCACCGGCGGCAGCGGCTACTCCGGCCCCGTCACGGGCGAGGTGTTCCACGTCGATCTGTCGGGCGCGCCGCCTGCGGATCACGAGTCCGGCTACGGCCTCTTCGGCGCGGGCACGACCCCGGGGGCTCCGTGGTCCGGGTGGTTCCACGGCAGCGCCGGCTTCGTCGGCGGCACCGACGAGGTCCGCGTCGGCGCGTCGTTCCCGGCGTTCGACCTCTCCATCGCGGGCCACCCCTGCGGCTACGTGATGGCCTGGAACGACGGCGACGGCGGCCCGCGGGTGGAGCTCGTGGTCGCGGTCCCTCGAATTCCTTGATTGATTGCTCTATTGGATCTGGTTTTGAGCGAGAGGTGCGGGGCGCCTCCGCAGCCCGCTGCGCGGTCTGCTCCGGCGGCTCCGCGAGCCCGCTGCGCGGTCTCGCTCCGCACGCGCCGAGCCCCTGCGGGTCTCGTCGCGACGACGCGGACCCGGGGGTGTGCACGGAGGTCAGCGTCGGCTACGCGCTGGCCGCCGTTTCCGCCGTCCGCGTACCATGATTCGAACTCTGTTCACCGATTGATGAGGCGATTGAGCATGGCCTCAGCGCGCTGATTCCCGACGATTTCAGGTTGAGATCGGGGTGCCTCCGCAGCCCGCTGCGAGGGCTCGCGTAGCGGGTCTGGCCGCATCGGATGATGCTGGCCCGACATCATGTCCGCAGGACATCATGTGTCCGAAGCGCGTCGGCGATGCGGTGAGCGCGGCTGGTGCGACTCAGATCGGCGCGGCCGCGCAGATGTTGCCGATGCAGGCCATCCCGTCGCAGCAGTCCGCGGCGGAGCCGCAGGTCATGCCCTCGCGGCGGCACTCCGACGGCGGCGGCGTGCCGCAGACGAGCGCGCCCTCCGGGTCCTCTTCGCAGCGCGCCGAGCAGCACTCCGCCGACGCGGAGCAGCCGGTGCCGGTCGGGCGGCACGGCTCGGGCGCCCAGAACGCGGAGAAGTTGCTCGTGCGGATGTCCTGACCCGGGAGCCAGTACGGCACGCTGGACGCGTCGACGCCGTCGGTGGGGTCGGCGTCGACCGCGGTGACCCAGAGCTGCCGGTAGTCCGTGCCCTGCGTGCCCGCGAGCGCGTTCCCGTACGGACGCCGAGTGTAGAACGCGAGCCAGAAGAAGCGGCGGCCGCCGCCCTCGTCGGTCGTGTACGGGGAGAAGGTCGGCCAGTACGCGTCGATGCCGGTCGGGCCGCCCGACGCCTGGTCGAGGCGGAAGACGCGCGCGCCGTCGCGGCTCACGAGGTAGAGCGCGCCCGGGTTGCGCACGACGTGCGTCCACACGCCGACGCCATGCTGGAACGCGACGAAGC
>JAYRVK010000440.1:0-3908 GCA_041918555.1 Sandaracinaceae bacterium | reverse complement strand
CGTGCAGCAGCGTGCGCGCGATCGCGAGGCGCTGCTTCATCCCCGTGCTGAGCGCGCGGACGAGCCGGTCGCGCAATTCGCCGAGGTCGGTCAGCTCCATCACCGCGTCGACGGTCTTCTTGCGCCGCTCGCGCGGGAGCTCGTGCGCCGCCGCGAAGAACTCGAGGTACTCGAGGATCGTGATGCGCTCGTAGACGCCGAAGCTGTCGGGCATGAAGCCGAGCACGTCGCGCACCGCCGCGGGCTCGTCGGCGCAGTCGATCCCGTCGACGAGCACGCGCCCGTCGTGCGGCTCGAGCAAGGTCGCGATCATCCGGAGCGTCGTCGTCTTGCCCGCGCCGTTCGGGCCGATGAACCCGAAGATCTCGCCCTTGGGCACGGTGAAGCTCACGTCGCGCAGGACGTGGAGAGAGCCGAACCAGTGGCTCACGCGCTCGACGCGGATCACGGCGCACCTCCGTCGAGAGGCGCGGGCTCGCCCGCGTCGCCGGTCTCGAGCGTCGGATCGTCGGAGACCCCGTCCTCCTCGAGGGTCGGGGGGGCGACGTAGGCGTCGTCCGCGCGGGGCGAGAGCCGCAGCCAGACCTGATCGAGCTCGGCGGCGAAGACGCCGCCGAGCGTCTCGCGGCCCGCGGGCATCCGCGCGTAGAGGACCGGCGCGCCGCGCGGCACGAACTGGTTGCCGAGGAGGTGCACGAGCCCGCGCAGGCGCGCGCGCTCGTCCGAGTCGCCGGGGTCGAGGCCGCTCGAGGCGGCGATCGCGCGGGGCGCGTCGCTGTCGGGCCCGAGCAGCATCCAGCTCGCCAGCGAGCGCACGGCGCGGCTCGGGATCGGCGCGCGCGTGCCGGGCAGGACGTCGCCGACCTCGTAGAGGGCGCCGCCCTCGTCGAGGACGAACGCGCCCTCGAGCCGCTCACCCGTCTCGTTGATCACGAACGTGAGCTGCTCGCCCTCGCGCTCGAAGCGGACCGCGCCGCCGAGCTCGCGCATGCGATCCTCGCGCAGGAACGTCGTCTCCCAGAGGCCCGCGCGGAAGTCGCTCAGGAGCTCGCGCCCACCCTCCGTACGGTGCAAGGGACCTTGCCCCGATCCGCCGCCGATGCGCAGCGTCTCGGCGCCCGCCTCGATCGGCAGCTCGAAGGTCCCGGGCCGCGTCGAGAAGAGCCCGGTGTAGCGCCGCGCGGGGGCGCGCGTCTCGCCCTCGAGCGCCTCGACCACCTCGAAGCGCCGGTGCCGCATCGTGATGCCCTTGCCGAGGTAGCCGACGGCGAGGAGCACGAGCACGCAGGAGGTCGCGGCGAGCGGGGTGGTGACGAGGGCGAGGGTCGGGCGGTTCCGCGCGCCGATCCACCGGAAATTCAGGGGCCCGACGAGGATCACGTAGAAGAGCAGGACGAACGCGACGAGCACGAGCGCCGGGCGGAACCCCTGGTTCGGATCGAGCGCGGCGCGGAGCGAGCCGAACGAGCCGGTCTCCGACCAATAGCGCTGATCGACCTCGTCGGTCCCCCGGCCGTAGCGGAGCGCGGGCGCGTGACCGAGCTCCTCCGCGAGCAACGACGAGACGAAGGTGCGGGTCACCCCGCTCTCGATCGCGAGGGGGCTCTCGCCGTCGTACGCGGCCACGTACACCTGCCCGCGCCCGACGCGGCGCGCGCAGCCGGCGGGGTAGTGCCTCGCGCCGACGCACCGGAAGCGGAACGCCTCCGGCGGGACCCAGCCCGAGACGGGCCACGGCTCGCCGTCCGACGCGATCTCGCCGGCGAGCGAGGCGAGCCACGGGAGCCGCGCGTCGGCCTCGCTCCGCGGGAACACGAGGAGCATGCCGCCGGTGCGGAGCCAGTCCTCGATCGCCGCGCGCTGCGGGGCCGAGACGCGCGCGAGGGCGGGCCCGCTCGCGACGAGGAGCTTCACCGTGGACCAGCCCGTCGCGCGCTCCGGGAGGATCGGGTCCGCGGTCGCGGGATCGAAGCGCACGGTGCCCACGGGAAAGCGAACTTGTCGCGCGCCGTTCACCGGATCGACGATCTCGACGTCGAGGTCGAGGAGCGAGCCGCGCAGCCGCGGGGGATCCGAGAAGATCACCACCGAGCGGTCCGAGGGCGCGTAGTCGACGCTCCGCTCCGAGCGCCCGAGGACGCGCCCGCCCGCCTCGAAGCGCGCCGTGACGACCGCGCCCGGCGCGCCCGTGAACACGGGGACCTGCACGAGCCGCGTCTGCCCGGCGGGGACGTGGAGCGGGACGTGGCGCCGCATCGTGGTCCCGCGGTAGTCGCCGACCTCGAGCGCGAGCGCGCCGCGCTGATCGGCGCGCGTCCGGTTCTCGACCTCGACCAGCACGGGGACCCATCCGTCGCCGACGAGCGTGCCCTCGCCGAAGAGCGGCTGGACGTCGACGCGCGCGGGATGGCGGAGCCCCTGCGCGAGCGCGCCCGCGGGGATCGCGAGGAGGCAGAGCGCGATGATCGCGGCGCGGGTCACCCGGCCATCGCCTCGACGCGGTCGGACGCGCGGGGCACCTCCGCGAGGAGCTTCGCGAGGATCGCGTCCGTGTCGATCCCGTCGGCCTCCGCCTCGAAGCTCGGGATCAGCCGGTGCCGCAGCGCGGGGTGCGCCACGCGCTCGAGGTCCGCGAAGCTCACGTGCGCGCTCCCGCGCATCAGCGCGTGGACCTTGGCGGCGAGCACGATCGACTGGCCGCCGCGCACGCCCGCGCCGTAGCGCAAGAGGCGCTTGGCGCTCGGGGCCGCGTCCTTCTCCGCGGGGTCGCTCTTCTTCACGAGCTGCGCGACCCAGCGCGTGAGCGCGGCCGCCACGTGCACCTCGCGGACGAGCCCGCGCATCTCGAGCAGGCGCGGCCCGTCGACGACCCGCGGCACCTCGGGGGCGCGCGTCCCCGTCGTGCGATCGAGGATCTGGATCAGGGTCTCTTCGTCGGGGTGCGGCACCATCACCTTGAAGAGGAACCGATCGAGCTGCGCCTCGGGGAGGGGATAGGTGCCCTCCATCTCGATCGGGTTCTCGGTCGCGAGCACGAAGAACGGCTCCTCGAGGCGGTGCACGGTCCCCGCGATCGTCACGCTCGTCTCGGCCATCGCCTCGAGCAAGGCGCTCTGCGTCTTGGGCGTCGCGCGGTTGATCTCGTCGGCGAGCACGAGCTGGCCGAAGATCGGGCCCTTCGCGAGCTCGAAGCGCTTGCGGCCGCGCTCGTCCTCGACGACCACGTTGGTGCCGACGATGTCGCCGGGCATGAGGTCGGGCGTGAACTGGATCCGCGAGAAGCGCAGGTCCATCGCCTGCGCGAGCGTGCGCACGAGGAGCGTCTTGCCGAGCCCCGGTGCGCCCTCGAGCAGCGCGTGCCCGCCCGCGAAGAGGCAGATCATCACCTCCTCGACGACGTCCTTCTGCCCGACCACGACCTCGGCCACCGCGTCGCGCAGCTCCTGTGCGCTGTCTTGGAAGGCCCGCACGCGCTCGTCGCTCTCGCTCATTCGTCGCCTCCGCCGAAGTACGTCCGCACGTGCTCGCGATAGTCCTCGGGGATCGGCGCGCGCTCGATCGCGCCGGCGCGCCCGCTCGCCGACTCGCCGCTCGCCTCCGAGGGAGGGAGGCCCTCGGGGAGCGGGGTGCCCTGGGGATCGACCCACTCGAAGGTGGTCTGCGAGGGCGCGCCCGCGCCCATCGTCGGGCGAACGCGCGCGAGCGGCCCGTCGGTGCCCGCGAGGGGATCGGTCTGACCGCCGCGCGGCCCCGCGCCTCCTCCCGGTCCGGGCCCTCCCCCCCCCTGCCCCTGCCCCTGCCCTTGCCCTTGCCCTTGCCCTTGCCCTTGCCCTTGCCCTTGCCCTTGCCCTTGCCCTTGCCCCTGCCCCTGCCCCTGCCCCTGCCCCTGCCCCTGCCCCGGCATCGGG
>JAYRVK010000439.1:0-6022 GCA_041918555.1 Sandaracinaceae bacterium | reverse complement strand
GCTCCTCGCGATCACGGAGCCCGGCCTGCGCCCCGTCGTCGAGGCCGCGCGGTCCCTCGTCCTCGCGGTGCACCCGGAGACCACCGAGGTCGTGCGGCTCGGCGATCGCGCGGCGAGCTACGGCCTCGGGCCCAAGAAGATGACCGAGGGCTACGCCTACGTGATGCCGCAGAAGGGCCACGTGAACCTCGGCTTCTACCGGGGCGCGGGCCTGCCGGACCCCGGCGGCCTCCTCGAGGGGACCGGCGCGAAGATGCGGCACGTCAAGCTGCGAGCCGTCGCGGACGTCGCGCCCTGCCGTGCGCTCGTGGAGAGCGCGGTCGCCGAGCGCCGCCAGGCCCTTCACCGCTGAGACGCGCGACGGCGCGCCCCGCCGGAGCGGAGCGCGCCGTGCGCTCGGGCCCATCCGTCGCTCAGTGGTGCGACTGGAGCACGAAAGGATAGTTGACGCCGACCGGCATGCCGCCATCGGGCTGCGGGAAGGACCACCGCCGGACCGCGTTCGAGATGCAGGACTCGACGCCCGCGTTCGACAGCGTGGTGCTCGCCACGCCCGAGCTCTGGACCACGCCGTTGCCGTCGACGGTCCAGCTCACGACCACGCGGCCCTCGAGGCTCGGGTTCTGCGTGAGACCCTGCTCGTAGCAGAAGCGCACCTGCGAGAGGTTGCGCTGCACCACGCGGCGGATCGCCTCGCGGCTCAGCCCGCCGATGACCCGCGCGCTCTGGCTGATCGGGCTCACGTCGGCGCCCTCGCGGCGCCGCAGGGTCCCGACGCCGCGGCCGTAGCGCCCGGTGCCGTTGCCCTCGCCGCACTCGGCGCCCAGGCCGCAGGAGCCGATGGTCCCGAGCCGGCCGACGCCGTAGGTGCCCTGGCCGTCGCCGCCCGCGCCGCGGCCGGTGCCGCGCATGCCCAGGCCGAAGTGCCCGAAGCTGTCGCCCTGCACCTCGCCCATCAGCTCGCCGATCGCGTCGAACGCGTCGTTGCCGCTCGGGGTGTCGGCGCCGTACGGCGAGGTCGGCACGTTCCAGTTGCCCATCACCGCGGCCACCGCACCGATCGCGCCGGTGTTCTGCATGTTGTCGCGCAGGTGCTCGCGGGCGAGCGCCGGATCGCGATCGCGGTTCTGGATCGCGAAGCGCCGGTTCGTCTCGGGCGCGTCCTCGCGGCCGCTGTCGCCGGGGTCGCCCTCGTGCGCGCGGCCGGCGTCGCCCGACGACTCCGTCGAGGCCTCCGACTCCCACGTGACCGGCTCCTCGGGGATCGTCGCGGGCGCGGCGTCGAGGTACTCGACCATCCGGTCCGTCGGCGAGATCGTGTCGAGGCTGAGCGCGCTGGTGTGCGGCGGCATGAAGTAGAACATGACGAGGAAGAGCGCGTGCACGCCGACGGACACGCCGACCCACGCGTAGCGGCGCCACGCGACGGCCGGGGCCGCGGCGATCGTCTTGCCCGCGAAGGTGGGCCGCACGATCACGGTGAGCCCCGCGTGCTCGACCTGCGCGCTCGCCCCCTCGGGCAGCGGGTAGAGCGAGGCCCCCTCGAGGCCGTCGAACGGCGTCAACTTTCCTTCCTCCGCCAGCTCGGCGAACGTCCGGGTCGCGCCGCTCGCGCGCACGGAGCCCGTCGCCCCGGCGGGCACCACGCAGAAGAGCCGGCCGCCGCGCTCGACGACCGCCGGCGTGGGCTGCGCGAGCTCGCCGACCGCCTCGATCGTCACGTCGCGAGGGGGGCTGACGTGCTCGACGCGGAGCACGTTCTCGCCCCACATCAGCACGACCTCGACCGCGCTGTCGCTCGTCTCGACCTCGGCGGGGTTGATGGGCGGCGCGCTCGCCGCGATGCCCCAACGCTGTGCCTCTACCGTCGCCATGTTCGCTTCTCCGTCTCATCGGGTGCGGAGGACGCACCACGCCATCGTCCTCGGTGAGCGGGCCGCCCTCGTGCCCCAGTTCGCTCGGCGGGGCGCCCACTTCACCGTGCTCGCGAGTTCCGACAGCGCATGTGCGGGGAGGTTCCGGCGGCGTGTGAAAAAGTCTCCGGCCCCCGAGAATGTCAACTGTCAACATCGCGTCCCCATGGTTGCCCATCGTCGAGCTCGGGATCGGGGGTAGGCTCCGCGGCGATGAAGGACGAGCTGCTCCTCTACGCCACGGGCGCATACGGCTACCTGCGCGACGCGCTGCTCGGCGAGGGGCGCGTGGCCGGGGTGATCGAGCGGACCGACTTCCCGGACGGCGAGCGGATGTTCCGCATCGGCGAGAGCGTCGACGGCCGCGAGGTGGTGCTCGTCGGCGGGACCATCGACGACGCGGCGACCCTCGAGCTCTACGACCTCGCGACCGGGCTCGTCACCGGCGGCGCGCGGCGGCTCACGCTGGTGCTCCCGTACTTCGGCTACTCCACGATGGAGCGCGCGACCCGCCACGGCGAGGTCGTCACCGCGAAGTCGCGCGCGCGCCTGCTCTCCTCGATCCCGCCCGCCTCGTACGGCAACCGCATGCTCCTCCTCGACCTCCACTCGGAGGGCATCCCGCACTACCTCGAGGGCGAGATCCGCGGCTTCCACGTCTACGCGAAGGAGATCGTCAAGGACGCCGCGCGCGAGCTCGCGGGGGGGCAAGACTTCGTGCTCGCGTGCACCGACGCGGGGCGCGCGAAGTGGGTCGAGTCGCTCGCGAACGACCTCGGCGTCACCGCCGCGTTCATCTTCAAGCGGCGCACCTCGGGGACCGACACGCAGGTGCTCTCCACCTCCGCGCGCGTCGAGGGGCGCACCGTCGTGATCTACGACGACATGATCCGCACGGGCGGCTCGCTGAAGAAGGCCGCGCTCGCGTACCGCGACGCGGGGGCCACGCGGATCTTCGCGATCGCCACGCACGGAGTGTTCCCCGGTGACGCGCTCGCGAAGCTCCAGGGGACGGGGCTCTTCGAGCGCATCGTGGTGACCGACTCGCACCCGCGCGCGCTCGCGCTCGCGGGCCCGGGGCTCGACGTGCGCAGCGTCGCGGGCGTCTTCGCGCCGCACCTCGGCGTGTAGGCGATTTGGCGCCGCGCGCGCCGGCCGGGTCATACTCGCGTCCGCATGCTCCGCGCGGCCCTCGTCGTCGTCCTCGGGATCTCGTGCGCCGCCGCGCCCGCGTCGGCGCAGTCCGTCCGGCTCGATCAGTACCGGATGGCCCAGACCCCGAGCGACGGCTTCGCCCTCTCGCGCCCGAGCGATCACGGGCACCTCTCGTTCGGCGCGCGCCTGGACCTCGACTACGGGCTGAATCCCCTCGTCTACCAGCTCCGCGCGTCGGACTCCTCGACGGAGATCTCTCCGATCGTCGAGCACCTCTTCGCCGCGCAGCTCGGCGTCTCGCTGAGTCTCTTCGAGCGGATCGTGTTGTTCGTCGGGCTGCCGCTCCACCTCGTGATGGACGGCGTGCAGGTCGACGGGCAGCCGCGCGCCGACGGGACGAGCCTCGGCGATCTCGGCTTCGGCGTGCGCGGCCGCCTCTTCGGCGAGGCCGACGACGCGTTCGCGCTCGCGCTGCAGGTGTCGGGCACCGCGCCGACCGCCCAGGCCGCGCGCTTCCAGAGCCGCTTCGCGGGCGAGGGCGACTGGACGATCCACCCCGAGGTCCTCTTCGAGATCCGGATCGCCGAGCTCGTGCGGATCACGGGGAACCTCGGCGCGCTCGTGCGGCGGGAGCAGGACTTCGGGCGCCTGCGCGTCGGGCACGAATTCACGTGGGGCGGCGCGCTGAGCGTCGCCGTCGTGCCCGACACCTTCGAGCTCACCGTCGAGTCGTGGGGCGCCTCCGCGCTCGACTCACGGTTCGGCGACGCGCAGGTCTCGCCGATCGAGCTGGTCGGCGGCGTGCGGGTCCTCCCGATCGAGGGGATGAGCCTCGGCGCCGCGGCCGGCACCGGCGTCGCGCGCGGCTACGGCGCGGGGGACTTCCGCGCGATCTTCACGCTCGGCTACGCGACGCCCGGCGAGCGCCCGGTCGCGGATCGCGACGGCGACGGACTGAACGACGACGTCGACGAGTGCCCCGACGACCCGGAGGACGCGGACGCGTGGCAGGACGACGACGGCTGCCCGGATCCCGACAACGACGCCGACGGGATCCTCGACGCGTCGGACGAGTGCCCGACCGAGCCCGAGGATCGCGACGGCCTGGGCGACGAGGACGGCTGCCCCGAGGACGACCTCGACGGCGATGGCGTCGCCGACGTGACCGACCGGTGCCCGACCGTGCCGGGGATGGCGAGCGCGCCGCGGCCCGAGTGCACGGGCTGCCCGACCTGCGAGGAGGAGCCGCCGCCGCCCGAGCCCGCGCCGCGCTACGAGCCCGAGCCCGCCCCGGTCGCGGTCGACGCGCGGGTCTACTTCGACGTCGGCCGACACCACCTGCGCCCGATCGAGCGCCCCGCGCTCGATGCGATCCTCGAGCGTCTGCGCGGCGGCGGCAGCGCGGTGATCGAGGGCCACGCCGACTTCCGCGGCAGCGAGCCCGACAACGTCGCGCTCAGCGCGCGCCGCGCCCGCGAGGTCGTGCTCTGGCTCGTCTACCGCGGGATCGATCGCCGCCAGCTCACCGCGGTCGGCTGCGGCGAGACGTACCCCGCCGAAGAGAACCGGACCCGCGCCGGCCGCCGCGCGAACCGGCGCGTGGAGCTGAGCTTCGGCGGTCCCGGCTCGGCCCGCCCCGGCTGCCGCGCCCTCCGCTGAGCGCCGTGGCTCGTGAGCCCACTCACGTGCCGCGGTTGCCAGCGACTTCTCATCGTGAGAAGTACAACTTCCAGCATGCTGAAAGTTGGACTTCCGACTTTGCTAATCGCGCTCGCGGCCGGCTGCGCCCCTGCGGAGCCCGATCCGTGCGCGCCTTCCTTCGCGGAGCCCGGCCCGTACGTGGCCGGCGTCCGGACGCTCGACCTCGACGGCGTGCTCGTCGAGGTCTGGTATCCGGCCGACCCCGCGGCGGCGTCGCTCCCGCCCGACGTCTACGACATGCGCGACTCGCTGCCCGAGGCGATGCGGAGCGAGATCCCGGAGTCCGAGCCCACGCGCTTCACCACCCTCGCGCGCCGCGACGCGCCCCCCGCCGACGGCCGCTTCCCGCTGGTCCTCTTCAGCCATGGGCTCGGCGGGTTCCGGCAGCAGTCGACGTTCCTCACCGCGCACCTGGCCACGTGGGGCCTCGTGGTCGCCGCGCCCGAGCACGCCGAGCGCGGCCTCGCCGCGGTGCTCTCGAACGAGCTCTCGGACGAGGCGGTCCCCCAGCTGCGCGCGGCGCTCGAGGCGCTCCGCGCGGACGCCTCCGTCGACGCCACCCGTGTCGCGGTGATGGGGCACAGCGCCGGCGGCGGCGCGATCGCCGCGCTCGTCGACGACCCGTCGTTCGGCGCGCGGGCCTGGGTCTCGCTCGCCTCGATCGCGGCGCCCGATGCGGTCGTGCCCGGCCTCTTGATCGGCGGCGACGGCGACCGCATCGCCGTGCCCGAGACGATGACCCGGACCTACGAGGACCTCGCGCACACCGAGAAGCGCTACGTCTCGATCGCCGGCGCCGGTCACCTCGCGTTCAGCGACATCTGCCTCATCGGCCGCGAGCGCGGCGGCGTGCTGCGCATCGCGCAGGACGCCGGGATCGAGATCAGCGACCTCGTCGTGACCCTCGCGACCGACGGGTGCCGTCCCGAGGATCTGCCCGCCGAGGAGGCGTGGCCCGTGATCCGTCACTTCACGACCGCGATGCTGCGCGCGCACCT
Source organism: Sandaracinaceae bacterium (assembly GCA_041918555.1). Lineage (GTDB taxonomy): Bacteria > Myxococcota_A > Polyangia > Polyangiales > Sandaracinaceae > JACKEC01. The sequence goes on along the minus strand of JAYRVK010000439.1, from coordinate 255 downwards.
GCTCGAGGGCCCCGCGGAGGGGCTCGAGCCGGAGGTCGGCGCGTGCTTCGACGGTCGCGTGTCCACCGATCGGAGCGCGTCATGAAGCAAGGTACCTTGACCGTCCTCTCTCTCTTCGTCGTCGCCTGCAGCGGCGGCACCGGCACGGACGCGGGCGCGCCCCCGCCCGGGCTCGACGCCGGTGACCCCACCGTCGATGCAGGCCCGCCGACCCCCGGCGTCGACTCGGGATCCATCCCCCCGAGCGACGCCGGC
>JAYRVK010000438.1:0-15490 GCA_041918555.1 Sandaracinaceae bacterium | reverse complement strand
CGCTCCTCGGCGGCGCGGCGCGCTGACCGCGCGAGACGTTGCGTGAGCGGGCGGGCCCGAGGAGGAGTCCTCGGGCCCGTTCGCGTTCACGGGCCCGCCGATGACGCCGTCGACGTTTGCGCGCAGCTCGTCGAGCCCACTTCGCAGCTCGGCGTGCCACGCGCGCGATTCGCTCGAGCGCGGTCTCGAGGGCCGTGTAGTAGCCGTGGACGTTCGTCGCGACGGCCACGAGCTCGGCGGATGGTGCTCGGCTGGAGCGCGCCGCTCGAGCGCGCAGGCGGACGTCGCGGCGCGGATGCACGCGCTGATCGACGAGGCGGATCTCGGGGCGTCTTCTCCGAAGTCGACTCGGTCGGGTGCGGGGGGTGCCGGGCTACGTTCGGGCGCCCGTCCCGAGGACGCGCTCGGACGGTGGGTCAGGAGCTCATGGCTCTGATTCGGGCGGGCGCGAGCATCGGCGCGCTGGCCCTGCCAGGACTCACCCGGGATGCATGACGCCGATGAGCCGGAGCGCGCCAGGCCTCGCCCGGCGCCGCGCGGACGCGACGGAATGCCGAACGAACGGAAGGTGAGAAGAGCGAGAAGGAGCGCGCGCCGCTGCGCGGCCGCGCGAGCAGGATCCGCGAACTACCTTCTCGCCTTCTCGCCTTCTCGCCTTCCGATCTCTCGGCGTACCTCGCGCGCGATGGAGGTGCGCATCGCGCCCCTGGAGGGGGTGAATAGCGCGCAAGTAAGCTTGCACAGCCGGAGCGTCACGTCGTTCGGCGCAACAACACGTGCGCGACGCGGTCCACGTGGCGCGCGTCTGCGATCCTCTCCACGCGCTCGACGGCCCAGCCGCGCGGCTCGAGCCAGCGCGTGAGCCCCGCGAGATCGTAGCGGCGGCTGTAGAGCATCGTGATCGCGCGGCGCTCGTTCGCGAGCACGAGGTCGTGGCAGAAGTTGTAGCTGCCGGGGATCGTCGTGGAGTCGTCGTCCTCACGGAGCCACACGCGGAGCTGGAGGTCCGCGGGGCGGCGGCCGAGCGCGGCCTCCCAGCGGCGGTAGGGGCCCTCGAGCAAGAGGCGGCGGTTCGCCTCCGCCGCGGTCTCCGTCTCGCTCGGCTGGGTCAAGCGATAGACGGGGTCGAGATCGGCGCGCTCGGCGCGCAGGCCCACCTCGAGCCAGAGGAGATCGCCGGGGCGCGTCAGGAAGCTGAGCTTCTGGCGCACGAACGCGTCCTCGTGCCGCACGTTCCCGAACACGTTGCCGAGCACGAGGATCAGGCGCAGGCCGGCGTCGGGATCGTGGCGCTCGGACGGAAGACGTCTTGCAAAATCCAGGGGGCCCTCCTCGAAGTCCGCGCACACCGCGGAGACCTGCGAGCGCTCGAAGGGGAGGGCGGCGACCGCGCGCCGGGCCGCGAGCGCGGCGCGCAAGAGGAGCGAGATCGAGACGTCGACCAGGGTGAGCGAGCGCCACGGCGGCGGGTCGTCGGCCTCCGCCGCCTCGAGCGCGCCGAGGATCTCGACCTCCTTGCCGCCCTCGCCGGGCCCGAGGCTCACCACGTCGAGGCCGCGCGTCCGCGTGCGTCGATCGATCCCCATGGCGGCGGCGATCGGGCCCTTCGGCGCGCCGTCCTTGGTGCGGCCCGTGGCGAGCCACTCGCGCGCGGTCTCGCGCACGCCGCTGAGCCACGTCGCCTGCTCGTAGCCGCCGCGGATCAGGTTCTCCCACGCGAGCGCGCCCTGCGGCTCGAAGTAGAGGAACCGGTGGCCGAGGTAGTCGTAGTGCATCCGATCGCGGAGCTGGCGCTGGAGCTCCGAGGGGTTCGCCTCGGGCGCGATGTCGAGGTGGGTCATCCCGCTCTCGAGATCCAGCGCCGCCGAGCCGGCCCGCTCCGACAGCAGCGCGAGGCGCGCCGCGAACGCCGCCTGCACCTGCGCGAGCTTCTGCGGCTTGAGCTCGCCGACCGCGCCCGTGCGCCAGTTCTGGATCGTCTCGGGGCTCACTCCGAAGAGCTGCGCGAGATCGCGATCGCCCGTGAGGCCGAGGCCGTCGGCGATCGTGAACAGGAGCTGGAAGACCTGTGCGTCCTTCTTGCTGCTCATCTCCGTCCGGGTCGGCGTCAGGCCGTCGCGACGAGCGCGACGAAGGTTCCGACGAAGGCAGTGTACGAGACCACCATCGAGACGCGATCGACCTGCGCCGCGCGCGCCGCGCGGTCGGTGCGCGCGAGCCGCGCCGCGACGGCGGACTCGAGGAGCACGAAGAAGATGAAGGCGAGGCCGACCGCGTGCACCTTGTCCGACAGCGTCATGTAGCCGATCTCGGGCAGGGACGAGGCCACGAGCACCTGCGACGTCACCGCGCCGAACGTGCCGGACACGCCGAGGCTGAAGCGCGCGCCCGTGTCCGCGGGATCGACGAAGAACGCGAGCGCCGTGATCAGGACCGAGATCAGGAGCGGCAGGAAGGCCTTGGCGAACGCCGGGATCGGGTCGTGTCGGATCGTCATCCCCACGCGAAGCCGCGAGTAGGGCGCGTCCTCGTCGACCGCGACGTACGGAGCGCCCCAGTTCGTGTGGTACGAGTGGCTCACGACCTCGAATTCGGGTCGCTCGACGATCCAGCCGGAGAGCTCCGGGCTCTCGATGTTCCGGAGGCTCGGCTCGTCGACGACGAACACCAGCAGGGTCTCGTCGAGCGTCAGGTGCTCGAGCTCGATCCGGAGCACGTGACGGTCGAACGGGTACGCGTGGTAGTCGACCTCCACGCGCGCCGTCGCGCGGCACCGCGCGTAGGCGTGGTGCACGCCCTCGGTGATGTAGTGCTCGTCGGACTCCCGGGTCTCGAGCGAGCCGTTGACGATCTCGATGCGCGTGGTCGCGTCGACGTCCGGGGTGTCGCTCCACCGGGTCCAGACGTAGTAGCTGATGGTGGCCGTGCCGGCCTTGAGGTCGACGGAGTGGATGATCACGGGCACCACCCCGATGTGTACGCGCGCCGGCTCGCCCTCCGGCGAGGCGGGCAGGGTCTCCGATGCGCCCGGCACGCTCGGGACCTCCTCGAGGCCCTCGGCGGTGCCCTCCGCCGCCGCGCTCGCCTCGCCCGCGCCGCCGTCGGAGATCCCCCCGTCCTGCGCCGCGACGCCCGCGGCCGTTGCCAGGAGGCACGCCGCCACCGCGAGCAGGACCTTCTTCCGCAGCCGACTGCCCGTCCTCCCCATCGTCGACCCCCGCGAGAGAATCGCACGAGATGCGTCGCGTTTGATCTTCATCGAGGGGATGCCTCGGCTGCGCGCTGACGATGTCGAGAAGCACGACCGGCGTGTCCACCGCGCTCGGCGCGTCGGGCCTTGGTATCCTCGGAGGGCGTGCGAGCCCCGGTCACCTTCCTCTTCGCGTTCGTCGCCCTCGCGTGCGCTTCTCCGCCGACCGAGGTGCTCGTCGTCGTGAGCTCCGATCTCTCGGTGCCGGCGGAGCTCGACGAGCTCGTCGTGACGGTGACCCACCCGGACGGCGTGCAGACGCGCCAGGCCACGGCCGCTCTCGGCGCGGGGCAGCTCCCGCTGCCGCGCTCGGTCGGGCTCGTGCACGAGGGCGGCCCGCTCGGGCTCTACCGCGTCCTCGTCGAGGGCCGCCGCGCGGGCGCGGCGGTGATCGCGCGCGAGGGCACGCTCGAGCTCGTGCCGAACGAGATCCGCGTGTGGCGCGTCGCGCTCGATCGATCCTGCCTCGGCGTGGCTTGCCCGAGCGCGACGTGCGCGGGCGGCGCGTGCCGCGACGTCCGGGTCGGCGAGGGCGAGCTCGAGCCGTACACGCCCGACGCGCCGGGCGACGCGGGGGTCACCGACGCCGGGGGGGGGCCGCCCGACGCGGGGGGCGCGTGCGCGCCCGACTGCGCGGCCGGCGCCTGCGTGTGCGAGGGCGGCTGCACGTGCGCGATGAGCTGCGGCGCGCTCGACTGCGACGCCACGTGCCGCGGCGCGGGGACGGTCTGCACGCTCGACGCGAGCCCCGGCTCCGGCGCGGCGGTGCGGTGCGTCGAGGGCGCACGCTGCACCGTCGACGCGCGCTCGAGCACCGGCTACGACCTCGACTGCGCGGGCAGCGCCACCTCCTGCGACGTCGACTGCAGCGGCGCGAGCGACTGCGGCCTGCGCTGCTCGATGGGCGCCGCGTGCATCCTGCGCTGCGCGACGGCGACCAACTGCGGCATCTCTCCGTGCGCAGGCGGCGCGACGGACTGCGGCGGCGGCGTCTCGGTGTGCAACGCGAGCTGTCCCTGATCCACCACAGCCGGACCGCGCGTCACTCCAGCGGACGCGAGACGCGCGCCGCGATCTCCTCGAGCTCGTCCGGGGCCCCGAAGACCTCGGCGAGGGCCTCGAGCGTGTCCTCGTCGTCGTGAGTGAATCGCCCGGCGGGGCACGCGGCCGCCACGGCGAGCTCCAAGGCCGCGCGCCGGGCCGTCGGAGCGCCGAGCACCCCGGAGGCCCGTCGCGCGAAGTCCTCGGGCCCGTCCTCGGCGAGGGCTTCGTCCCACTCCTCGAGCGCGTGCTCGAGGACACGCCGATCGAGCCGCCCGTCCACGAGCGCCCAGAGCGCGCGCACGCGCTCGTCGTAGGCAGAGGGCCCGATCTGGGGCACCACCAGCGATGCAGCGTACGCGACGCCGAGCATGCTGCTCAGCCGCGCGGCGTCCCGCGGCTCCGTCCCCGACAGCCGCTCCTCGCCGACCTGTGCCAGGCGCGCCCACGCCCGCGCGCCCGCCTCGAAGATCTCCGAACCGCCTCCCTCGGCGAGCGCACGTCGAAGCCGCGCCGCCTCCGGCGCACGCCCGGCGCGAGGTGCGGCGCGCTCGGGCTCCTCTGCGTCGCGGTGAAGCGGCGCTCGGCAGTACGCGCACTCGCTCGCGCCGTGGCGAACGGGCGCCCCGCATCCCTCACATCGCAGGATCTTCACGCTCGAAGCCCCCCGACGCTCATGGTCTCGCCGGCCAGTACCTCGGTCAACCTCACGGCCAGGTGATCACGCCGGGCGTGAAGTTCCCCTCGATGGGCTGCCCGCCGGCGTCCGTCGCGAGCACCGAGGCGACGATCACCACCGCGGCGATCACGAGCACGGCGCCGCCGATCCCGAGCCACAGCGCGGGCTCCTCGACGATCGAACGCGGCGCGGGCTCCGCCGGCTGCTCGGGCGCCGCCTGGAGGAGCACGTCCGTGAGCGCGCCCGCGCTCGCCGTCACCGACGCGGACGCGACCATGCGCGCGCCGCGCGTCGCCGCCACCTGGTGCGGCCCCGCGCGCACGGGGATGTCCGTGTCGAGGACCGCGGGCGGCACGGGCAGCGTGTCGAGCACCACGTCGGCGTCGGCGAGCGCCTCGGCGCGCCGGATCCGGAGGCGCCCCGCCTCGCGCTCGATCCGCGCGCGCAGCTCGCGCCCGAGCGTGGCCAGGTCCTCGGGCGTCTCGGGGTCCGCCTCGAGCGCGAGGAGGTGCCCGTGCGCGTCGCGGTAGAGGCCGCTCTCCACCTCGGCGGCGGCGAGGTTGTAGAGGATCGCCGGCGCGGATCGCAGCGCGAGGGCCGCTTCGAAGGCCTCGATCGCGCGCGCCCAGCGCTGCTCCGCGGCGTGGGCGACGCCCTCGGCGAAGCGCTCCCGCGCGAGCGCGCTGCGCGCCGCCTCGTCGTCGACCGCCTCCGCGCCCTCCGTCGCTTCGCCGTCGTCCGGGGCCTGCGCGCGCGCGACCGCGGGGCACGCGAGCGCGAGCGCCAGGATCAGAAGCCCGGGTCGCTGACGATCACGGTGCCGCCCCCGGAGCGGCCGTTCGCGGTGCGCCGGCGTCCGCGGCGCGAGGTCGATCGAGGCGTCGTGGCGGTCGTCGATGGGGGCGGCTCCTCGGGAAGGACCTCGGGCGGCGCGACCGCGTCGCCCGGGGGCGAGGGTACACCACCACCACCGACCGCCTCCACCGCCGGAGGCTCCGGCGGAGGCGGCGGCGGATCGGCGACGCGCGGGGGCGGGGTGGGCTCGGTCGGAGCGGTCGTCGCCGTGGACGGCGGGGCGCCGGGCGCGAGCGCGACCCCGAGCCCGATGCCCACGCTGGTGAGCGCGATCGCGCCGACCGCGAGCCAGCCGGCGCGCGAGCGCCGCGGGGGAGGCGGAGGCTCGACGGGTGCGGCGGCCGGTGCGGGGGGGGGGAGCGGCGCGATCGACGGGAAGCGCTCGGTGATCGAGGGCGAGGTGTCGAGCTCGAGCGGCTGCAGCGCCGTGTCTCCGAAGAGCTCGTTCATCAACGCCGCGACGTGGGCGGTGGTGACGACCTGTCCGCGCTTCGCGAGGACCTTCTCGAGATCGTGCTGGAGGTCCGACGCGCGCGCGTAGCGCTCGTCTCGCTCCCGCGCGAGCGTGCGATCGATGATCGCCTGGAGCCCCTCGGGGACGCCCTCGCGGTACTGCGACAGCGGCGGCGGCGTCGACTCGAGCAGCGCCTTGAGCGTCGCGTACTGGCTCTTGCGGTGGAACAGGCGGCGGCCCGTGATCGCCTCGAACAGCATCACGCCGAGCGCGAAGATGTCGGCGCGCGCGTCGACGTCGCCGCCCTCGGCCTGCTCCGGCGACATGTACGCGAACTTGCCCTTGAGCGCGCCCGACTCGCTCTCGTGGATCTGCGTGGCGGCCTTCGCGACGCCGAAGTCGAGCAGCTTCACGACGCCGTCGTAGCGGACCATCACGTTCTGCGGCGACACGTCGCGGTGCACGATCTCGAGGGGCTTGCCCTGGGCGTCGCGCGCGCGGTGCGCGAAGTCGAGCGCCTCGGCGACCGACGAGAAGATGCGCAGCAGCACCGGGATGGGCAGCGGCTCCTTGCGCTGCACCGAGCGGACGAGGAGGTCGCGCAGCGGCTTGCCGTGCACGTACTCCATCGCGATGAAGTAGCGGCCGTCCACGTGGCCGCACTCGTAGACGGTGCAGATGCTCGGGTGCGAGAGGCGCATCGCGAGCCGGCCCTCGTCGAGGAACATCTGCGCGAACTGCCCGTTCTCGGAGTGCTCGCCGCGCACGACCTTGATCACGGTGTGCCGCGAGGAGCCCTCGGTGGACTCGCGCGCGAGGAGGATGTCGGCCATCCCGCCCGAGGCGACGCCGCCGAGGATCTCGAAGCGGCCGAACCGCGCGATCGCCACGGGCAGCGCGCCGGTGAGATCGGTCGGGATGGAGGCCATCCGGGGAGGCGGCTCCGACCGCGGCGGCTCGGGCGGCGCCGCGTCCTCCATGGCCGTGTCCTCGTCCGTCGCGCGCGGCGCCGGAGCGGTCGTGGGGGCGGGGAGCGTGGGGCGGTCGCGCGCCTCTTCGGCCGGAGGCGCCGCCTTCGCCGCGGGCCGAGGCGGGAGCTTGCCGGGCGGCGGGAGCCGGCCGGGAGGCGGGCGCACGGGCGGCGGGACCGCGCGCGCGCGCGCCCCCGACTCGCCCTCGTCCTCGGGGCCCGTGTCTTCGGATGGATCGGACGACACCCGGCTGGAGGATACCTCCGATCGCCGAGAGATCCGATCGCGGGCGTTCGGAGTAACATCCGCCACCGAACGGACTAGGCGGGGACGCACGCGTGGGTGGGAGCTCGACGAACGAGGAGGCCGAGGCGGCCTTCGCACAGGCGGTGCGCGCGCTGCTCGCGCACCGGCGCGCGTGCGGGGAGGCGCTCGATCGCGCGCTCGCGCTGGACCCGGGGCGGACCCCCGCGCTCGCGCTGCGCGGCTTCGCGTTGCGCGCGCTCGGGCGCGCCGACGTGTTCGGCGCGATCGACGCGCTCTTGTCCCGCGCGGCGCCTCGCGGGCCGCGCGAGCGGGCGCTGATCGAGGCGCTCGCGGCGTGGCGCGGCGACGAGGGGCCTCGCGCGGCCGCGATCCTCGACGGGCAGCTCGCCCGCGAGCCGCGCGATCTCCTGATCGCGAAGCTCGTGCACGGCCTGCGCTTCATGCTCGGCGATCCGACGGGGATGCGCGCGAGCCTGGCGCCCGTGCTGCGCGCGTTCCGCGAGGACGAGCCGGGCTACGGGTTCCTCCTCGGCTGCCACGCGTTCGCGCTCGAGGAGACGGGCGACCTCGACGCAGCGCTGCGCGCGGGGCGCCGCGCGGTCGAGCTCGAGCCCGACGACGTGTGGGGCGCGCACGCGGTGGCGCACGTGCTCTACATGGAGGGGCGCCATCGCGAGGGCGCGCTCTGGCTCCGCGGCTACGCGCCGCACCTCGAGGGCTGCACCAACCTGGCGGGCCACGTCGCGTGGCACGAGGCGCTGTTCCTGTGCGAGCTCGGGCGGCCCGCGGACGCGCTCGGGATCTTCGACGAGCGCGTGGCGCCGTGGCTCGACCGCGACTACCGCGACGTGAGCAACGGGGTCTCGCTCCTGTTCCGCCTCGAGCGGCTCGGCGTCGACGTCGGCGACCGCTGGGCGCGCTACGCCCGCTTCGCCCTCGAGCGCGAGGGCGATCACGCGAGCCCCTTCGCCGACGTGCACTACGCGCTCGCGCTCGCGGCCTCGGGCCGCGCCCCCGCCGCCGCGCGGTTCGTGCGATCGATGGCCGAGGCCCGTGGCGAGGGCCACGACGCGACGGTCCGGCGCGCGGTCGCGGCCCCGCTCGCGGCGGCGATCGTCGACCGCTACTCGGGCCGCTCGCGCGAGGCGGTCCGCGCGCTCGAGCGGCTGCGCGAGGAGGCGATCCGGATCGGCGGGAGCCATGCGCAACGAAGCTTGCTCGCTTGGATCCGCGAGGCGGCGCGCGCCGACGCCGCGCGCGTCGGAGCCCACCCGTGATCGCGGCGACCTGGGCCGCGCTCGGGTGGGTCGCGCTCGGCGCGGTGGTGTGGGCCGCGTTCGCGTTCTTCGGCGGTCCGCGCGCGGTCCCGGGAGTGAAGGGCTCCTCGATCGCGTTCCGCCTGATGATTCTCCCGGGCGTCGTGCTGCTCTGGCCGGTCGTGATCTGGCGCTGGGCCGCGTGGGCGAAGGGCTCGCCGCCGTGAACCGCGCGCAGCGCAACGCGCACCGGCTCCTGTGGTGGGTGCTCGCGCCGGCACTCCTCGCGGCCCTCGCGTGGGCGGTCGTCGATCGCTGGGCGTACCCGGAGGAGCCGCCGCGCGTCGAGGTGGGTCGATGAGCGCGCAGTTCGTCACGGTCCAGTGGAACCGCAAGAAGATCGTCTACGACGCGGTGCTCCTCGCGGCCGTCGTCGCGTACGTCGGGCTCTTCCAGGGGATCGGGCGTGCCGTCCTCGTGGGCGCGCGCTCGATCAGCCCCGACACGCTGACCATGCGCGCGTGGGGCTCGTGCGCGTACCTGATGCTCGTCGTGATCCTGTGCATCGGGCCGCTCGCGCGGCTCGATCGCCGCTTCGCGCCGCTCCTCTACAACCGGCGGCACCTCGGGGTCCTGATGTTCGGCGTCGCCTCGATGCACGCGAGCGCGGTGCTCGGCTACTACCCCGCGCACGGCTCGATCGAGCCGGTCGAGTCGCTCTTCACGTGGGACGCGGCCGTGACGAGCGCCTCGCTCCCGTTCCAGCTCTTGGGCGCGGCCGCGCTCGCGATCTTCTGCGCGATGGCGCTCACGAGCCACGACTTCTGGCAGAAGCTCCTCGGCCCGAGCGCGTGGAAGACGCTGCACATGCTCGTGTACGTCGCCTTCCTCCTCGTGGTGCTGCACGTCGCGTTCGGTGCGCTCCAGTGGGAGACGCACCCGGCCTTCCTCGTCGTGTTCGGCGGCACGGTCGCGCTCGTCGCGGGACTGCACGTGCTCGCCGCCGTGCGCTCCGCGGCGCCCGAGCGCGCAGCGCCGGCGCTCGTCGACGGATGGATCGACGCCGGCCCGCCCGAGGCGATCCCCGACACGCGCGCGCTCCCCGTGGTGAGCCCGACCGGTGAGCGAATCGCGCTCATCCGATGGGAGGGGAAGGTCGCGGCGCTCCACGGCGTGTGCGCGCACCAGGGCGGACCCCTCTACGAAGGAAAAGTAATTGACGGATGCCTCACGTGCCCGTGGCACGGCTGGCAGTACCGGCCCGCGGACGGCTGCTCTCCGCCGCCGTTCACCGAGAAGCTCCCGACGTACCGCGTGAAGCTCTCCGGCGAGGGGCACGTGCTGGTCGATCCGACCCCGCTCCCGGACGGCACGGCGACGGAGCCGATCGTGCTCGAGGCGGCGCGCGATGCGTGACGAGGAGCTCGAGCGCCTCGCGAAGGAGGACTTCTTCGTCGGCTACTTCCCGATGAGCGGCGCGCAGAGGCGCTTCGCGTGGGTCGCGGCGATCGTCGCGCTCGTGCTCGTCCTCGCGGGCGGCGCGGCCGCCGCGCTCTTCCAGCGCAGCCCGGGGGACGACCTCGCGCCCTACCGCACGGGCGTCGAGCTCGACGGCCTGCTCGTCGGCGCCCCGTACCCGATGCTCCGCGTGCGCGAGGACGGGCGCGTGCGCCACGTGCTGCTCGTCACCGGGAGCAAGTTCGTGTGGCGCCCGCCGGCCGAGCGCGTGGGCCGGCCGGTGCGCCTGCGTGGCGCGCTCCTCGAGCGCGGCGGGAGCCGCATGCTCGAGGTCTTCGGCCACGACGCGGCCGAGGTCGAGGGCCTCGCGGCGCTCGAGGAGGTCGCGCCCGAGCCGCTCGGCGAGGTGACCCTCGCGGGCGAGATCGTCGACAGCAAGTGCTACTACGGCCGCATGCGCCCGGGCGGCGGCCGCACCCACCGCGCGTGCGCGCAGCTCTGCGTGGCGGGTGGGATCCCCCCCGTCCTCGTCACGCGCGGGCGCGGCGGCGAGGCGCACTACGTGCTCGCGTCGGAGGCGGGCGGCTCCGTGGCGGCCGAGGTCTTGCCGTTCGTCGCCGAGCCTGTGAGAGTGCGCGGGTCGCTCGAGCGCGTGGGCTCCGACCTCTTGGTCCTGCGCATCGACCCGAGCGAGATCGAACGGCAGTGACGGAACCGAAGAAGCGCGCGCGGGTGTGGTTCGTGGACGTGGTGCGCCTCGTCGCGTCCTTCCAGATGATCAACGGCCACACGCTCGACCTCGTGATGGTCGACGAGCTGCGGCGGGGCCCGTTCTTCGAGCGCTACGACTGGGCGCGCGGCCTCGTCTCGGTCATGTTCCTCACGGTCGCGGGCCTCGCCTTCCACCTCGCGACGCTCGCGCGCTTCGACGCGCACCGCGCCAGCCGGGACGAGGTGTACAAGCGCTTCCGGCGCGCGGGCATCTTGTTCGTCGTCGGCTACGCGCTGCAGCTCCCCGGCGAGGCGATCTTCGGGGACGGTGGGCCCGAGGCCTGGGCCGCGTTCTTCGCCTGCGGCGTCCTGCAGTGCATCGGCTTCGTGCTGTTCGTGCTCGAGCTCGCGACCGTGCTCGCGAAGCGCCCGCAACACGTCGTGCTCCTCGCGGCGGGCGGCGCGGTGCTCCTCCTCGGGCTCGCGCCCTGGCTGCACCACGTGCCGGTCGACGGCGCGTGGCGGCCGTTCACCGCGTACCTCACGCACGCGGGCGGCTCGCGGTTCCCGCTCCTCCCGTGGGCCGGCTACGTGTTCGCGGGCTGCGTGCTGGGCTGGCTCGTGCTGCCGGAGGGCGGGGTCACGCCCTCGCGCGTCGCGATCCCGCGCCTCCTCGGGGCGACGATCGTCGCGGTGCTCGCGTGGCAGGGGCTCGAGCTCCTGGGCCCGCTCGGCCCGGCCGGCGCGCACCACCACGCGAGCCCGGCGTTCTCGGTCCAGAAGCTCGCCGCGGTGATCGGCCTCGTCCTCGTGCTCGCGATCGTGTGCGCCCCGATCCGCACGCTCCCGCGTGTGCTCCGCATGCTCAGCGCCGAGACGCTCTTCGTCTACGCGTTCCACCTCGCGTTCCTCTACGCCGGCTTCCTCGGGATCCGCGAGCGCTTCGGCCACCGCCTCGAGCTGCCCTACGCGTTCGCCGCGTCGGCCGCGATGATGGTGGTGACGATCGGCGCGACCGTCGCGTGGCACCGGCGCGCCCACCTCGTGGCCGTGGCGCGACGCGCCCTCGGTACTTCGCCGCCCGGTGGCCGTCCGGTGCCGCGGGGATAGATCGGGAGCATGGCGCTCCCCACGCGGATCCTCGCGGCGATCGACTTCTCCACGCTCGGCGACGGCGCGCTGGAGGTGGCGCGACGGCTCTCCGACGCGCTCGGCGTGCCGCTCGCGGTCGCGCACGTGTACGAGACGCCCTGGTTCGCGTACCCGGAGATCGAGATCGGCCAGGTGGGCGTCGGGGATCCCGAGGCGGTCGAGGGCTGGTTCCGCGAGAAGGCCGGCCGGCTGCTCGAGGCCCGGCTCGCGACGCTCCCCGCGGGGGTGGCCGGCGCGGTGCTCGAGGGCTCGCCGATCCATCGCGTCGTGCGCGACCACGCCGCCGCGCTCGGCGCCGACCTCGTCGTGGTCGGGACGCACGGCCGCTCGGCGCCGGGCCGCTACCTCCTCGGCAGCGTCGCGGAGACGCTGGTGCGCGCGGCGGGCGTGCCGCTGCTCGTCGTGCCCGAGGGCGCCTCGTTCGAGCCGACCGCGAGCGTCGTGTGCGCCACCGACTTCTCCGAGCCCTCCGAGCAGGGCACGCGGTACGCGGCGGCGCTCGCGCACGCGCTCGGTGCGCCGCTCGATCTGCTGCACGTCGAGGCCTCGGAGCCGGGCGATCCGCACCGGCACGAGTCCGAGCGGTTGCTCGTGTACGAGGCCGAGAACCTCGCGTCGCGCCACGCGGGCCTCACGGCGCGGCCGCACCTCCGCCACGGCGAGCCGTCGAGCACGATCGTGGCGCACGCCGCGGATCATCGCGCGGGGCTGGTGGTCATCGGGACGCGCGGGACGACCGGGCTCGAGCGCGTCCTGGTGGGCAGCGTGACCGATCGCGTGATCCGCAAGGCGGCGACCCCGGTGCTCGCGGTGCCGCCGCGCGCACCGTAGCCTCCGCGGCATGCGGCAACGACGGGTGTGTCCCAAGTGCGCGGGTCGGGTCTTCTACGTGGTCGAGCAGACGAAGATGAGCGACGGTCGCTCGGCGAACGGGACCATCCCCGTCGCCCTCGCCGCGCAGTACATGCCCACCGGCAAGGGCCTGTTCGGGGACACGTACTCGCGCGTCGAGGCACAGCTCGATGCGTGGATCTGTGCGGGCTGCGCGTACTCGGAGCTCTACGCGCGCGACCTGCGGGTGCTCGAGCAGCTCCGCGTCGCGGGCGCGGAGGGCGTCTCGCTCGTCGACGCGCGGCCGGGCTCGGACGGCGCGTTCCGCTGACGGCTCGCTACCTGGTGCCGACCGCGGCCCTTCCCGCCGGGCGCGGGGTCGGCGATCCTCGGGACATGAAGGCTTCCTCCATGGGGCTCCTCGCCCTCGGGCTCGTCTCGGCGATCGCGGGCTGCGGCCGGATCGACGACGCCGTCGGCTGCGACGACTTCGGGATCGACGCGGACGCGCAGAAGGTCGAGGCGTTCCTCGACACGGGCGCGCGCTTCGCGACCGACTCGGTGGTGCTGCACGATCAGGTCGAGGCGACGTGCCGCGCGATCGCGACCGACCTCGGCGTGACGCCGCCGGCCGCGATGCCGGACCAGCTCCAGGTCGAGGCCACGTGCCTCGCGGTGCGCGACGAGATCGCCGTGATCGTCGACGCCGCGCTCCCGGCCGGCGCGACGCTGACCCTCGACTTCGTGCCGCCGGTCTGCACCGTCGACATCGACGCGTACGGCGCGTGCGTCGCGGAGTGCGACGCGAACGTCGCGGTCGACGCGGAGGTGATGTGCGAGGAGGGCCGGCTCAGCGGGCGCTGCAGCGGCACGTGCACCGGGCGCTGCACGGTGGACGGCACCGTCGAGTGCGCGGCGCGCTGCTCGGGCACCTGCACCGGGTCCTGCAACGGCACGTGCGCGGGCCAGTGCGACGGGACCTGCTCCGCGATGGACGCCGAGGGCAACTGCGTCGGCACGTGCGAGGGCACGTGCACGGGGAGCTGCGATGCGGCGTGCACGGGGAGCTGCGAGGGGAGCTGCATCGTCGACGTCGAGGGCACGTGCACGGGCACCTGCACGGGGAGCTGCGACGTCGAATTCGAGGCGCCGCGGTGCGAGGGCGACCTCGACGTGATGGCCGACGTCGACTGCCGGGCCGCGTGCGAGGCGCGCATCGACGCGAGCGCCGAGTGCACCGAGCCGAGCGTGGCGGTGTACTTCGAGGGCACCGTGGATCCCGAGGGGCAGGAGCGCCTGCTCGCGCTGATCGCGGCGCTCGAGCGGAGCTACCCGCGGCTCCTCGCGCTCCAGGCGCAGCTCGGCGAGATCGCGACGAGCGGCGCGCTCCTGGTCGACACCTTCGACAGCGCCCAGGCTGCGGCGCGGCGCCTCGGCGTGCGCGCGACCGCGTGCTTCGTCGACGCGACCGCGGTCGCCGTGGAGTCGGTCGCCACCATCGACGTGACGCTCAGCGTGACCGTCCAGGTGAGCGCGTCTGCGACGGCCACCGCCGGCTGAGATGTCAACACGTATGCATCCCGTCCCCCCGGGATCCGCGGGGACGCGATGTTGACAGTTGCCATTCGCCCACGCCGATTGCCCACGATTCCCGAGGGATTCCTCGGGGACGCGATGTTGACAGTTGCCATCTGCGCGCCACGCGACGGCGGCTTGTCAACATCGCGTCCCCCTGGCGACGCCGTGGTCAGAGCTTGGCGAGCGCGCCGAGGCGCCACGGGCTCATGCCCGGGCCGCTCTTCGGGAGCGCGACGCCGCGCTTGGCCTCGTCGTGATCCGCGTAGGCCTGCGCGATCGCGGCGCCGAGCGTCATCGCGGTCTGCGCGCTACCGGCGCTCCCGCTCGTGAGCAGCGCGTCGGCGTGCCGGGCGATGAAGCCCGTGTCGTAGTCGCCTCGGACGAACTCCGGCGTGCGCATCTGCGCGAGGTGGAACGGGAGGTTCGTGCGGATGCCCGTCACCACGTACTCGCCCAGCGCGCGGCGCATCCGCTCGATCGCCTGCGCGCGCGTCGGCGCCCACACGCAGAGCTTGCTCACGAGCGGGTCGTAGAAGCTGGAGATCTCGGCGCCCTCGTACGCCCCCGAGTCGTCCCGCACGCCGGGCCCGCTCGGGGTGCGCAAGACCGCGATCCGCCCGGGGCTCGGGAGGAAGTTCGTCGACGGATCCTCGGCGTAGACCCTGCACTGGATCGCGTGGCCGCGCGCGACGACGTCCTCTTGGCCGTAGCCGAGGGGCTCCCCCGCGGCGATGCGCACCTGCTCGCGCACGAGGTCGATCCCGGTGATGAGCTCGGTGATCGGGTGCTCGACCTGGAGCCGCGTGTTCATCTCGAGGAAGTAGAACGAGCCGTCCTCGGCCATCAGGAACTCGACGGTGCCCGCCGACTCGTAGCCGACGGCCTGGGCGGCGCGCACCGCGACCGCGCCCATCTCCGCGCTGCGCGCGTCGGTGCGCGCGGGGCTCGGGGTCGGGGTCTCCTCGACGACCTTCTGGTGGCGGCGCT
>JAYRVK010000437.1:0-7577 GCA_041918555.1 Sandaracinaceae bacterium | reverse complement strand
CGCGTGGCGCGCCCACCACGCGGCCGCGTCGCGCTCGCTCCAGCGCGCGAGCTCGATCGACTCGAGCCGCTCGCGCAGGGCCGCCGCGGTGGGCCGGTGCGCCGGATCCTTCTCGAGCGTGCTCATCAGGAGCTCCTCGAGCTCGTCCGACAGCCAGACGCCCCGCGCGCGGATCGACGCGGGCCGCTCGGTCACGTGCGCGACCGCGGCCGCCAGCGGCTCGTGCGCCTCGGGGAACACGCGCTCGCCGGTGAGGAGGAAGACCGCCACGCTCCCGAGCGCGTACACGTCGGCGCGCCCGTCGACCGCGCGGCCGGTGACCATCTCGGGCGCCATGTACGCGGGCGTGCCGCTGATGCGTCCGTCGCCCGTGACGATGAGCCCGTGAGCGCCGCTCGCGTCCTTCGCGAGCCCGAAGTCGAGGACCTTCAGGTGATCGTGCGTGAGCGCGTAGCGGCCGAGGTGGAGGTTGGCCGGCTTGATGTCGCGGTGCACCAGGCCGCGCGCGTGCGCCTCCTCGAGCGAGCGCAGGGCCTGCAAGAGGACGTGCACGACACGCTCGGGCGGGAGCTTGCCGTGGCGGCGCACGAGCTCCTCGAGGTCCATGCCCTCGAGCAGCTCCATCGCGTAGAAGAGCCGGCCGTCCTCGGTCGCGCCGAAGTCGTAGAGCCGCACGGTGTGTGGGCTCTCGAGGCTCGCGGTGATCCGCGCCTCGCGCGAGAAGCGCGCGAGCTGCATCGGATCGTCGTCCGAGCGCTTGACCAGCTTGAGCGCCACGGGCCGCGCGAGGAGCCGGTGCCGCGCCTCCCACACGTCGCCCATCCCGCCCTCGCCGAGCTTGCCGACGAGCGCGTAGCGGCCGATCGCGGCCATCGCCTCCATCTTGCCGCCCAGGCGGGCGAGCACCTTGGCGCCGCCGTACGCCACGAACGCCGCGACGTACACGGGGACCACGAGCGCGAGCACGTCGAGCGGCGCGGGGACCGCGCGGCCCAGCGCGATCGTGATCCCGAGCGCGGCCGGCGTCATCGACGCGGCCACCAGCGCCTTGCCGAGGGTCCGATGCGGTGCGCTCGGGAGGACCAGCGGGAAGAACGCGACCGCGATCGCGCTCCAGCTGAAGCCCCCGGCGCCGACCCCGAGGTGCTGCTCGACGAGGGCCACCGCGAGCGTCGTCCCGAGCAGGTACGGCGCGCCGGCCTGGGGCGCGCGCACGGGCTCCGCCCACGCGAGCCACGCGACGCCGAGCGACGCGAGCCCCACCGCCGCCGCGATCGCGAGGGTGATGGCGTCGAGCGCGCCGGAGATGGCCGCGTGCAGCGCGTGGAGGCCGAAGAGCACGAGCACCGCGAGCGCCGCGACCTTCAGGCGCGCCGGGCCGTGGCCATCGGCGCGGCCCGCGAACGTCGCGGGCGACTCGGCCTCCGGATCGTGGAGCCCGCCGTGCGGACAGAATTCCTGCGCTGGACCACCTGCCACGGGCCCAGCGTGGGGACGGAGCCGGCGCGGTGGAACCCCACAGAACACTTCTTCACAGTCCGCTGCGCTATCATCGGTCGCTCCGTGCCCTCCGACGAGCAAGCCCTCCGCGCGCACCTCCGCGTCGCGTGCGCGATCACGCGCATGCCGGTCGGGGTCCTCTATCGGATCTCGGGCAACCAGGCGCAGCGCGTCGCGGCGTTCGGCCCGCCGGCGTGGATCGACGACCTCCCGATCGAGGCCCCCGCGTGGCGGCTCGCGCGCGAGGACGTCACGTACGTCCCGATCGTCGGCCGCGGCCCCGCGGCCCCCGAGACCGCGCTGTTCCCGCCGCACCTCAAGGTCGCCGCTGCGGTCTGCGTGCCCGTGCTGCAGGACGGGCACCAGTTCGGGGCGATGATCTTCGTCGACCGCGAGCCGCGCGAGGACCTCGAGGCGATCGACAGGGCGGCGCTGCGCTCCGTGGCCGATCACACCACCACGTATCTCGCGCCGCCGACGCCGGTGCGCGGGATCCTGCGCGAGCGCAAGGGGAGCCTCCCGCCGCACGTCCGCGATCTCGCCGCGTGGCCGCTCTCGGACGGCGCGCATGACGCGGTCACCGGGCTGCCGGATCGGCGCATGCTCGAGGAGCCGGTCGAGCTCGCGCTCGACGACGCCGAGCGCAAGGGGACGGGCGTCGCCGTCGCGATCCTCGCGCTCGATCGCTTCCACCGGATCGACGACTGGCTCGGGCGCGACGTGGGCGACGAGCTCCTGCGCCAGGTCGCGGAGCGGCTCCTCGACACGACGGGCGAGGACGACCTCGTGGGTCGCGGCTCGGGTGACCAGTTCCTCGCGGTGCTCACCGGCCGGCCGCGCGGGAGCTCCGCGCTCGGCCTCGCGGACCGCATGCTCCAAGCGGTGCGCGAGCCGTTCCACGTGCACGGCTACGAGCTCAGCCTGAGCGCGTCGGTCGGCATCGCGCGCTACCCCGAGGACGCGACCGACGGCGCGAGCCTCTTGCGCTACGCCGGGATCGCGCTCCACCGCGCGAAGGCGTCGCGCAAGCGCGGTCAGATCGAGAGCTTCTCCGACGAGCTGCGCGAGCAGGTGGAGCGGCGGGGCGATCTCGAGCGCCACCTGCGCCGCGCGCTCGGCGCCGGCGAGCTGCTCCTGCACTACCAGCCCAAGGTCGACCTCGCGACGCGGCGCTCGACCGAGCTCGAGGCGCTGATCCGGTGGCAGCGCTCCGACGGGCTCGTCAGCCCGGCGCACTTCCTCCCGGTCGCCGAGGAGTCGGAGCTCATCGTGCCGATCGGGAGCTGGGTGCTCCTCGAGGCGTGCCGCCAGCTCGCGCGCTGGCATCGGGACGGCCTCGCCGTCGAGTGCGTGTCGGTCAACGTGTCGGCGCTCCAGTTCGCGCGCGCGGACTTCGTCGGTACTGTGCAAAGGGTGTTGTCGAGCACGCACCTGCCCCCGGGACACCTCGAGCTCGAGGTCACCGAGACCTCGCTCATGGACGACGTGCAGTCGGCGGTCGAGAGGCTCACCGCGCTGCGCGAGCTCGGCGTGCGGGTGTCCGTCGACGACTTCGGGACTGGCTACTCGTCGCTCTCCTACCTCCAGCGCTTGCCCGTCGACGTGCTCAAGATCGACCGCGCGTTCGTGAAGGACCTCGACTCCGCGGGGATGGCGCGCGCGCACGCGCACGCGCTCACGAACGCGATCACCGGGCTCGGACACAGCCTCGGCCTCAAGGTGCTCGCGGAGGGCGTGGAGACCGAGGCGCAGCTCGAGGCGCTCGTGGCGATGTCCTGCGACGCGGTGCAGGGCTACTACTTCTCGCGGCCGCTCGACCCGTTCGCGGTCGCGGACTGGCTCAAGCGCCAGTCGAGCGACGCTCCGCGATCGAGCGCAACGTAGGCACCTCGATCGCCGCCTCGCGCGCGTGCGCGAGCGCCCGCTCGAGCCGCGGCGCCGCCGAGCGTCCCGTGCACTGGTGGGTCGGGTCGGCCTGGAAGGCCTCGACCATGCCCGCGATCAACCCCTCCTCGGGCAGGGCCTGGCCGGCGCGCCAGGCCTGGAGCGCGAGGACCTCGCGCGCGACGTCCTCCGCGAGCGCCCGGTGCGATCGCCAGAGCTCGGACACGGTGCCCCCGGTGACGAGCCCCGCGACGTTCGCGGTCAGGATGTAGAGGTTCTTCTTCACCAGCTCGAAGAGGAGCCGGCCGCGCTCGATCCGCTCGGCCGGGAGCTGGAGCTCGCCGATCGCGTCCACCATCGACTCGGCGTGCGGGCCCGCGACCACCGTCGGGAGCACCACGTTCAGCGGCTTGCTCCGCTTCTTCTCGAACCACACCGCGGCGACCGTCGGGTCCACGATCGAGTGGCGCTCCCAGTCCGGAGGGAGCAATTCGTTTTGCAGGAGCGCGACCCGATCTCGCCAACGCGCGGGGAGCGATCGGAGCACGTCGTCGAGCGCGCGCTCGCCGACCGCGACGAGCACGAGCTCCGGATCGACGTCGAGGGACCGTGGATCGTCCCGCCGGTTCACCGGCACGATGGTCCGTCCGAGCCGTAGCCAGCCGTGCGCGAACGCGGCTCCCATCTCGCCGAGGCCGACGATGACGATCGGACGCGCCATTCCCACGCAGCCTAGCGCTCCCGCACCTCGACGAGCCAGCGATCGTCGCCGAGCTCTCGGGTCTCGACGACCGCGCCGAGGAAGCGCGAGAGGAGGTGCGCCTGGGTCCGCGCGTGCGACGAGGGTCGCAGGGTCGTGAAGCGGCCGCCCTCGCCGAGCGCCATCGGGAGCAGCAGCTGATCCGCGAGGTGCTCGTCCACCGCGACCCCGGCGCGCTCGAAGCGGCGGACCTGCGCGGCGAGGCGCGCCGCGACCTGCTCGGCGGGCAGGCCCTTCTTGCCGTGCTCGGTGAGGACGATCGTCGCGTGCTCGTGCTGGAGCTCGACCTTGACCACGTTGCCGGGCCCCCGGCCGTGCGGGAGCACCTCCTCGACGAGGTCGCGCTCCTCGAGCCCGAGCTTGTGCGCGAGGGTGTCGAGCTCGCGGCGTGCGACGTGGCGTGGGAGGTCAGCGACCGTCGCGGTCGCTCGGCGCCAGCGCTGCGCGCCGAGCGCCTCGAGCTCGAGCGCGCCGAACGCGCCGGGCGCGATCTCCGCGCGCAGCCGGCCGCCGCCCGTCGGGTAGAAGCCGTGCCGCTCGAGGGTGAGGCGCACCTCGGCGCCCATCCGCGACAGCAGCGGGAGCAAGCTCGCGCGCAGGAAGTCGAACGTGGGCGCGAGCGGGTTGTGCGTCCCGCCCTCGATCGTCACGACGCTCGGCTCGTCGGCGAGCACGAGCGCGGGCAGGATCGTCGCGAGGACGAGCGGCGCGCTCCCCGCCGTCCCGATCGCGAAGTGGAACGTCCCTCCGACCACGGGGCCCGGATCGAGCTCGACGCGCGTCGAGCCGAGCACGGCGCCCTCGAGGCGGCCGTTCGAGATCCGCGCGGCGGCCTGGACCGCGGCGAGGTGCTGGCGCTGCAGGCCCGGCCGCTCGCGGCGCGCGCGCACGCGCTCGACGCGCACCGCCTGGCCCGTCACCGTCGCGAGGGCGAGCGCCGAGCGGACGACCTGACCCCCCCCCTCGCCGAGGCTCCCGTCGACCTCGATCACTTGGACCGCTTCGCCGGCTTCCGCGCGATGACCAGCTTCGCGCGCGCGAAGGGCGCGGCGAACGCGCTCGAGACCACCTCGACCTCGAGGCCGTTC
This sequence comes from Sandaracinaceae bacterium, assembly GCA_041918555.1. Classification (GTDB taxonomy): domain Bacteria; phylum Myxococcota_A; class Polyangia; order Polyangiales; family Sandaracinaceae; genus JACKEC01. Next base: position 2,345 of record JAYRVK010000437.1, on the reverse strand, counting down.
GCCTCGCAGAGCCAGCGCGCTCCGGGGAGGAGGAAGGTGAGGTAGTACATGATGAACTCCGGCTTGATCACCGCGTTCCGCACGCGCATCACGGCGTTGAAGCCCTTGGCGATCCAGAGGCTCGGCGACCACGCGGGCGGCCGCTCGCTCGTGATGAACACGAAGCGGCCGCCGGGCGCGAGGAGCCGCGTCACCTCGCGCACGAAGCGCGGCTCGTCCTCCGAGAGGATGTGCCCGAAGGCGCCGAAGCACGTGACCAGCCCGAACGTCCCGCTCTCGAAGGGCGTCTCGAGCGCGTCGCCTCGCAAGAGCTCGATCGGCGCGGACCCCGGCGCGTCCGCGAGCCGCTCGCGCGCCACGTCGAGCATGCCCTGGCTGCGGTCGAGCCCCACGATGCGCTCGGTGCAGAGCGGCCGGAACCAGCGCAGCCCCGCGCCGGTCCCGCAGCAGAGATCGAGCCCGCGCGCGGTGGTGCCGTCCTTCTCCAGGGCGATCTCCGCGGCCCGCTCGAGGAGCGCGTCGGGCGTGCGGAACGGGGTGAAGTCGAACTTCGGCGCGAGCAGGTCGTAGCCGCGATCGGTCGACGACAGCGCCTGCTCCGCGAGCTCGAAGAGCGTGGGACCCTCCTCGTGGTACATGGCGGGATCTTAACGGCTTTCGCGGCACGCACCCGATCGAATAGCGTTCGCGGGGATGGCCAAGCGCACGGTCGCGATCGGGCTCGTGGGCTCGACCCTCGACGCGGGCCGCGCGGGCAAGCGCTGGAGGCGGTGGCGCCCGACCGTCGCGCTCGCGTCGCAGCCCGGCCTGCCGCTCGATCGGCTCGAGCTGATCCATCAGCCGCACAGCGCCGCGCTCGCCGCGCTGCTCGTCGAGGACATCGCCGAGGTCTCGCCCGCGACCGAGGTGCGCCTGCACGAGGTCGCCTTCGAGGACGCCTGGGATCTCGAGGAGGTCTACGCGTCGCTGCACGCGTTCGCGCGTCGCTACCCGTTCGACACGAGCCGCGAGGACTACCTCGTCCACATCACCACGGGCACGCACGTCGCGCAGATCTGCCTGTTCCTGCTCACCGAGGCCCGCTATGTGCCGGGCCGCCTGATCCAGACCTCGCCGCCCGCGCGGGACGTCGACGACACGCGCGGCACGCACCGGGTGATCGACCTCGATCTCTCGCGCTACGACGCGCTGGCGCGGCGCTTCGCGGAGGAGGCGCAGGAGGGTCAGGACTACCTCAAGCAAGGCATCGCGACGGCCAACGCGGAGTTCAACGCGCTCGTCGATCGGATCGAGCGCGTCGCGATCGCGAGCCGCGACCCGATCCTCTTCACCGGCCCGACCGGCGCGGGCAAGAGCCGCCTCGCCGAGCGAGTGTACGAGCTCAAGCGACGGCGCGGGCTGCTCGAGGGGCCCTTCGTCGCGATCAACTGCGCCACGCTGCGGGGCGATCTCGCGATGGGCGCGCTCTTCGGGCACCACAAGGGCGCGTTCACCGGCGCGGCGAGCGCGCGCCCCGGCCTGCTCCGCGCGGCCGACGGCGGCGTGGTCTTCCTCGACGAGATCGGCGAGCTCGGCCTCGAGGAGCAAGCCATGTTGCTCCGTGCGATCGAGCTCAAGCGCTTCTCTCCGGTCGGCGCCGACGAAGAGGTGGCGAGCGACTTCGCGCTCTTCGCGGGCACCAACCGGGATCTGCGCGCGGCGGTCCGCGACGGACGGTTCCGCGAGGACCTCCTCGCGCGAATCGACGTGTGGACCTTCGAGCTGCCCGGCCTCGCTGCGCGGCCCGAGGACCTCGAGCCGAACCTCGACCACGAGCTCGAGCGCGCGTCCGTGCGCCTGGGCCGGCGCGCGTCGATGAACCGCGAGGCCCGACGCCGCTTCCTCGCGTTCGGTCAGAGCGCGCCGTGGCCGGCGAACTTCCGCGACCTCGAGGCGGCGGTGATCCGCATGGCGACGCTGGCGTCCGGCGGGCGCATCGACGCGGCGGGGGTGCGCGAGGAGATCGCGCGCCTCGAGCGCCAGTGGTCCGGCGCGAGCGGGGACGCGCGCGCGCGTCGGGATCGCGTGGTCGCCGCGCTCGGTCCAGAGGCCGCCGCCGCGCTCGACCGCTTCGACCGCGTGCAGCTCGAGGACGTGCTCGCGGTCTGCGCGGGGGCGCGCTCGGTCAGCGACGCGGGGCGCGTGCTCTTCGCCGAGTCGCGCCGCCGCAAGTCCTCCACCAACGACGCGGACCGGCTGCGCAAGTACCTCGCGCGCTTCGGCCTGCGCTTCGACGACGTCTCCGCGGGGTGAGGCACGGATCTGGTATGGAGGGGCCCGTGTCGCGGATCGTGCCAGCCGCCGCG
>JAYRVK010000436.1:0-2630 GCA_041918555.1 Sandaracinaceae bacterium | reverse complement strand
GATAAGCGCTTTCGTCCGTCCATGAACCGATCCGAAGAGCACGGGCGCGGCGGGCGCCCCCGCGAGGAGCCCCTCACCCCCGACGACGTGCGCGCGCCGACCCACGCCGAGCGCGTGCGCACGCTCCTCGCGGGGCGCGGCGTGGGCGCGCTGTCGACGATGTCGCTCGACCCGGCCGGCTTCCCGTACGGCTCGCACGTGACGTACGCGATGGAGGGCTCCTCACCGGTCTTCCTCGTCAGCCGCCTCGCCGTGCACACAGCGCACCTCGAGGCCGATCCGCGCGCCTCGCTCCTCGTCGTCGAGGCGACGGAGGAGAACCCGCTCGCCAACGGCCGCGTCACCCTCGTCGGCGAGTGCCGACGCGTCGCCGGCGACGTGGCGGGCGCACGCGACGCCTTCCTCGCGGCACACCCCGACGCCGCGCACTACGTCGGCTTCGCCGACTTCGGCTTCTTCCGCCTCGAGGTCGCCGCGATCCGCTACATCGGCGGCTTCGGGCGGATGTCGTGGGTCGAGCTCGACGCGTTCCGCGCCGCGGGCCCCGACCCGCTCGCGCCCCACGCGGCCGGGATCCTCGCGCACATGAACGACGACCACGCCGACGCCCTCGTCCTCTACGCACGCGCGTTCACGCGCGCGGCGAGCGCCGAGGAGGTCGCGATGACCGGCATCGATCGCTACGGCTTGACGCTGAGCGTCCGGACCGACGCGGGGCTGCGCCCCGCGCGGATCGCGTTCGCCGCGCCGATCGCGACCCCCGGCGACGCGCGCGCGGCGCTCGTCGCGCTCGTGAAGGAGGCGCGGGCGAGGCTCGGCGCCTGATTCGCGCCCGAACCGCCCCGTTGGTATCCTGAGCCCCGGATGGCGGCGCGCAGCGGCGATCTCGTCGGGGGGCGGTACCGCCTCGGTCGTCAGATCGGCGCGGGCGGCATGGCGACGGTCTTCGAGGCCCTCGACGTCACGCTCGAGCGCCGCGTCGCCGTGAAGTTCCTGGTCGCGCGTCACCGCAACCCCGAGACGGTCGAGCGCCGGTTCCTGCGCGAGGCGCGCATCGCGGCCGCGGTGCGGCACCCGAACGTCGTCGAGGTCTACGACTTCGGGGTCGCGGACCAGACGCCCTACATGGTGATGGAGCTGCTCGAGGGGGCCTCGCTCGCCGAGCGCACGCGGACCCCGCCGCTCCTCACGCTCGGCGAGCTCTTCGATCTCGTCGACGGTCTGCTCGCGGGGCTCGCCGCGGTGCACGAGGCCGGCATCGTCCATCGCGACATCAAGCCCGAGAACATCTTCCTCGCCTCGGGTGCCGAGGGGACCACGGTGCCCAAGGTGTTCGACTTCGGAGTCTCCCGGATCCAGACGGACGACGGCCCGATCTCCGCCTCCACCTCCGTCGAGGGGTACCTCGTCGGGACGCCCCACTACATGTCGAGCGAGCAGGCGCGCGGGCTCCGCGACCTCTCGCCGGCGACGGACGTCTACAGCGTCGGCGTCGTCCTCTACGAGCACCTCGTCGGGCGGCTCCCGTTCGACGCGGACCTCACGGGAGACCTCGTCATCGCCATCGCGACCTCGACGCCGCGGGCGATCGTCGAGCTCCGCCCCGAGCTCGGTCGGCCGCTCTCGGACTTCGTCGATCGCGCGATGGCCAAGCTCCCCGCGGATCGCTGGCCGAACGCCCTCGAGATGCGCAGGGCGCTGCGCGCGATCCGCGACGCGCAGCCGGAGCTCGACGCGCTGCCCACGGAGACCGTGGTCCGCTCGACCGAGCCCCTGGCCGCGACGCTCGATCCCCCACCGGACGTGCCGCTGCCGTGGGACGACGCGCCGCTCGAGGTGGACTACGGGCTGCCCGAGGAGACGCCGCGGGCCGCGCCGCCGCGGCGCGCGCGCTGGCCGATCGCGGCCGCGATCGCTGCCGCGGCCGCCCTCGGGCTCGCGCTCGCCGGCTGGATCGCCACACGGCCGCGCACGACCGCGGAGGTGCCGCGGTCGGGCGCGCCCACCACCACCGCCCTCGTGCCGGCGGCGCCGACGGAGACGGCCGGCACCGTCACGATCCGGCTCCGGGGGATGCCCGAGGGAGCCGCGCTCGAGCTCGACGGTGCGCCGGCCCGCGGGGAGGAGCTGGTGCTCCGTCGCGGCGAGGACGAGCACCGGATCCGCGTCGAGGCCGAGGGGATGGATCCCTTCGAGGCGGTCGTCGTCGCCGACGCGGATCGAACTGTGCAAGTTTCGTTGACGCCGCACGCGGTCGCGGAGCCCGCCGCGGAGCCATCGCCTCCCGGCTCGCGCGGCCGCCGGGGGCGGAGCGCGCCCGGGGGGCCGCCGGCCGAGCGGACGGGGGGCATCTTCCGGACCCCCGACTTCTGAGGTCGGCTATTCTCCCGTCGTGTCCCTCCGGCACGTCCGACAGTTGCTCCGCGCGGTGTTCGACATCGAGCGCCGCGGCGAGACCGGCGTGCTCGACGTGCGCGACGAGGTCGAGCGCGCGCTCCTCTTCTTCCGCGCGGGGCGCCTCGTCTTCGTGGAACAGAGCAGCCTGGGCAAGACCATCGGCGCGCACCTCGTCGAGCAGGGCCTCTTGACGCGCGACCAGTACCAGACGCTCGCCAACGCGGTGGCGCACG
>JAYRVK010000435.1:0-2249 GCA_041918555.1 Sandaracinaceae bacterium | reverse complement strand
GGACCTCGGGTGCCGGCTCACCGTGCTCCCCGCGAGCGCGAGCGCCGACGACGTGCTCGCGCGCGAGCCCGACGGCGTGTTCCTCAGCAACGGCCCGGGCGATCCCGCGGCGGTCGAGCACGGCATCGCGGCGGCGCGCGCGCTCGTGTCGAAGGCGCCGGTGTTCGGCATCTGCCTCGGGCACCAGCTCCTCGGGCTCGCGCTCGGGGCCTCGACGTTCAAGCTCAAGTTCGGGCACCGCGGGCTCAACCACCCGGTGAAGGACCTCTCCACCGGGAAGATCGAGATCACCACGCAGAACCACGGGTTCGCGGTGGACCTCGACGCCCTCCCCGCGACGGTCGCGTGCACGCACGTCCACCTGAACGACGGCACGTGCCAGGGGATCGAGCACCCGGAGAGCGGCGCGTTCGGCGTGCAGTTCCACCCCGAGGCGGGGGCCGGGCCGCACGACTCGCGCTACTTGTTCCGGCGCTTCGTCGATCGCATGCGCGGTTGAACCGGCGAAGCCGCATCTGCTATGAGCCGCCACCATGGACAAGGTGGTGGCGAGCGCGGCCGAGGCCGTGAGGGACATCGAGGACGGCGCGGTCCTCGTCGCCGGCGGGTTCGGGCTCTGCGGGATCCCGGAGCTCTGCATCGCGGCGCTGCGCGACAAGGGCGTGAAGCGCCTGACCGTCGTCTCGAACAACTGCGGCGTCGACGACTTCGGCCTCGGGCTCCTGCTCGCCGGCCGGCAGATCGACAAGATGGTCTCGAGCTACGTCGGCGAGAACCGCGAGTTCGAGCGGCAGTTCCTCAGCGGCGAGCTCGAGGTCGAGCTCTGCCCGCAGGGCACGCTGGCCGAGCGCCTGCGCGCGGGCGGCGCGGGCATCGCGGGCTTCTACACCCGCGCGGGGGTCGGCACGAAGATCGCGGAGGGCAAGGAGACCAAGGTGTTCGACGACGGGCACGAGTACGTGCTCGAGCGCGGCATCCGCGGCGACTTCGCGATCGTGAAGGCGCACCAGGGCGACCGGCACGGGAACCTCGTGTTCCGGGCGACGGCGCGGAACTTCAACCCGCTCTGCGCGATGGCCGGCAACGTGACCATCGCGGAGGTCGAGGAGCTCGTGGAGGTCGGCGAGCTCGATCCCGACGCGATCCACCTGCCCGGCGTGTACGTGCAGCGCGTCGTCGTCGGCCACGGCGCGCACCAGAAGCGCATCGAGCGCCGCACCACGCGGCAGAGAGGGGAGTGAGCGTCATGGCCCTGACCCGCGAGCAGATCGCGATGGTCGCCGCGCGCGAGCTGCGCGACGGCTTCTACGTGAACCTCGGCATCGGGATGCCCACCCTCGTCGCCAACTACATCCCCGCGGGGATGGAGGTGATGCTCCAGTCCGAGAACGGGCTGCTCGGCGTGGGCCCGTTCCCGTATGCCGGCGAGGAGGATCCGGACCTCATCAACGCGGGCAAGGAGACCGTGACCACGGTGCTGGGCGCGAGCTTCTTCGACAGCGCGACGAGCTTCGGGATGATCCGCGGCGGCCACATCGATCTCGCGATCCTCGGGACGATGGAGGTGAGCGCGGACGGGAGCCTCGCGAACTGGATGATCCCCGGGAAGCTCGTCAAGGGGATGGGCGGCGCGATGGATCTCGTCGTCGGCGCCAAGCGCGTGGTGGTGATCACGACGCACACCTCGAAGGACGGGGAGCCGAAGATCCTCGAGAAGTGCACGCTGCCGCTGACCGGGATCCGCGTCGTGAACCGCATCATCACGGACCTCGCGGTGATCGACGTGACCCCCGAGGGCCTCGTGCTGCGCGAGGTCGCGCCGGGGGTGAGCGCGCGCGAGGTGCAGGAGAAGACCGGCGCGCCGCTGGCGGCCGCCGCGGAGCTGCGCGAGCTGTCGTTCTGAGCTCTCCGCGGGGCTGCGCGCGCGAACGGCGCGGGATGCCGGCTTGACGGTTCGCCAGCGCTGGGCGACTGTAGTGGCCCTCGCTCCGCGCTTCGCGGGCGCGGTCCGAGGAACGACCCCCACCTCATGACGAAGCCCTCGCGGGCGCGAATCGAGGCCGCCCAGAGCGCGATCCAAGACGTCGAGGAGCACCTCGCGCTCGCGATCCGCACCGGCGGGACCGGCGCGCGCGCCGAGAAGCGAGAGGTGAGCCCGGAGGTTCGCGCGGCCCTCGTGCGGCTGCGGGCCGCCAAGGCGAAGCTGGCCCACCTCGAGCGCGCGCTCGCCGCCGCCGACCTCGACACGG